>JAENWZ010000416.1 GCA_016649795.1 Proteiniphilum sp.
AAAAACATGTTATAAAACATATTTCGCTGATATTAAACACAATATCTGTTTTTTAACTATTTGTTAACACTAGAGTCGAGAAGAAGACTCTTTTTCCAATGAAGACATCATTTGCATCCCTATTTTTGCTTTTTTTAATATCCTCATCGCAAAATGGCTCGAAAATCTCAATCAGAATAGAGAGTTTTCAGTATCTTTGCCCAAATTTCGGATTAAATCTGTAGGATTCAGGCAAATGCCATGTCTCTTAAATCAATAGAAAAGAATGTTTAAATACAAGCTAATCAACAACATCACCGGTTGGATCGTGTTTGCCTTAGCAGCCATCGTTTATCTGCTTACCATTGAACCCACGGCTAGTTTCTGGGATTGTGGAGAGTTCATCACCTCCGCCTATAAACTGGAAGTAGGACATCCCCCCGGTGCACCCATCTTCATGTTGGTAGCCAATCTCTTCACACAACTGGCACAGGATCCGTCGCAGGTGGCCAAAATGGTCAATGGAATGTCGGCGCTGATGAGTGCCTTCACCATACTGTTTCTTTTCTGGACCATCACACACCTCACACGTAAGCTTGTGATAAGCAGGGATGAGCCTGATCTGACGATGGGACAAACCATCGCTGTGATCGGCAGTGGACTGGTGGGGTCACTCATCTATACCTTCTCCGACACCTTCTGGTTCTCGGCTGTAGAGGGTGAGGTGTATGCATTCTCCTCCATGCTTAGCGCACTGGTCTTCTGGTTGATTCTCAAATGGGAAGACAATGCCGACAAGCCTCATTCCGACAAATGGCTCGTCCTCATTGCATATATCATGGGGTTATCCATTGGCGTTCACCTGCTCAACCTGCTCTGTATACCCGCCATCGTGCTGGTCTATTATTTCAGGAAAAACGAGAATCCTACCTGGAAAGGGGCGCTGCTTTCATTGCTTGGCTCTTTCGGACTTATTATTATATTAATGTGGGGTATTATTCCCGGATTCACCAAAGTGGGCGGCTGGTTCGAGCTCTTCTTCGTGAACAGCCACGGATTAAACGTTTTGGCTTCTTCGAAATCCATTTGAGCGTAAGATATGATGATGACCACATCACCAACGGCCACTTTCCGGGCAGCTGGCCCATTCAAACAAATAACTCCGGTACCTCGCTGACCTCTGATCACATAGGTTTCGAGGCGCTCGCCATTATTGATATTTACGATCTGAACTTTCTCGTTTTCAATAATATTGGCA
>JAENWZ010000185.1 GCA_016649795.1 Proteiniphilum sp.
AAAACAATACCTCTTTTTCCTTTTAATAAATTGTGAGTCATAATTTTGTCATTTTTTAATCGTTCTCTGAAATAATTTCAGCGGCTGTCGCTGTGATCGTTCCAAAGAAAAACTGCGCAAATTTACAAAAAATGTGCAATAAATAAACACTCTACCAGAAAATAAGTTCTCTCACATCCTTTATTTCTTTGAAAAAGAAGAAAACGGTCTGCAAGAAAGGCGGGCTTTCACATCCTCTTTTTTTATACGCTATACGACCTTCGTATCTGTTGCGATTAAAGGATGACTATGCGATTACCTGATCGTTTTCCCTCTTTCAATGAATTAGTTGAACAAATATGTGGCTTTTACGCTTTTTATCAAATTTTTAATGAAACATTTTGCCGGTTGGTTGTTATTAAGAATAGGTTTATTACAATATGACAATCACATACATATATCACAGCTGCTACCTGATTGAATTCGGAGAGTTTTCTGTCATCATTGATTTTTATAAAGATACAGTCCGTAACGACGGAACTGCCTGGGTGAATGATTATTTACTCGGTAAGGAGGAGGATCTGTACGTTCTCTGTACACACTCGCACTCCGATCATTTTAATCCGGAAATTCTATCGTGGAAAGAGCGGAAAAAGAATATCACCTATATTTTCTCCGAAGAACTGCTGCTTAGCGGAAAAACGAAAAAGAACGATGCATATCACCTCAGAAAGGAAGAACAGTTTAATGATCCCCGTTTGATGATAAAAGCATTTGGGTCGACAGACAGTGGTGGTTCTTTTTTACTCAGTCACAAAGAGCACTATTTTTTCCACGCAGGTGATCTGAACAACTGGCACTGGAATGAGGAGGTGGGTAAAGCTGAAGCGCTTACTTATGAAAATAATTTCCTGTGTGAGCTGGAGCTGCTGGCAGAGATAACAGACCGGATGCATGTAGTGATGTTCCCCGTTGATCCAAGGTTAGGAGCGGATTACATGAAAGGTGCAGAGCAATTTATTTCACGTATAGCATCCAATTATTTTTTGCCGATGCACTTTGGTGATAAATATGATAAAGCGAACAAATTTGAAAAAATCGCTGCCTGGTATGGTTGTCGCTATCTCTCGTTATCGCATCATGGACAATCATATACTTTAGAATTAAGAATTAAGAATGAGGGAAGTGAGATGTAGAATCTTATTTAAATAAATCAATCAAAAAAACGAATCATATGGAAATAAAAGCAAGGTTCGATCACTACAATATCAACGTGTTTGATCTCCAAAAAAGCATTGGGTTTTACGAAAAGGCATTGGGACTGAAGGAGGTGCGACGAAAAGAAGCATCCGACGGATCGTTCATTATTGTCTTCCTGGGTGACGCTGTAACAGGCTTCTCGCTTGAGCTCACCTGGCTGCGCGACTGGGACAGGCCTTATAATATGGGAGACAACGAGCAACATCTATGTATGCGGGTTGAAGGTGATTATAGTGAGACCAGAGCTTACCACAAAGAGATGGGGTGTGTCTGCTATGAGAACACACAAATGGGACTTTATTTTATCATCGATCCCGACGGATACTGGATAGAAGTATTACCTTTGAGGAAATAAACAGAAGAGCATGGATTTTTTCAATTACAATCGCCGCCCTACTGTTGATGTGCATGTAGGAGACATCACCATGGGGGGCAATCATCCGGTTGTTGTGCAGACAATGACCAACACCAATACACGCGATACCGAAGCCAGCGTGGCTCAATGCGAGCGGATCATCGCCGCCGGGGCAGATCTGATACGGCTCACCACACAGGGTGTTCGCGAAGCGGAAAATTTGCGTAACATTCACCAACAGTTGAGAGATAAAGGCTACAGAATACCGTTGTCGGCAGATATCCATTTCAATCCGCGTGCAGCACATGTGGCAGCAACGGTCGCCGAGAAAGTGCGTATCAACCCGGGCAATTTTGTGGATAAGCAGAAGACATTTGCTGAGATAGAGTACACGGATGAAGAGTATGCACAGGAGCTGGAGAAAATTCGTTCACAGGTTGTGCCTTTTCTGGATATCTGTAAAGAGCATGACACTGCAGTGCGTATCGGCGTGAATCACGGGTCGCTTTCCGACCGTATTATGACCCGCTACGGTGATACACCCGGGGGGATGGTGGAGTCCTGCATGGAGTACCTACGTATTGCTATGGATGAAGGTTTCAATGATATTGTGATATCAATGAAAGCTTCCAATACCCTGTTGATGACCAAAACGGTGCGGCTGCTGGTGGAGAGGATGGACAAGGAAGATATTCACTTCCCGCTTCATTTGGGTGTTACCGAGGCCGGTAACGGAGAGGACGGACGCATGAAATCGGCCGTGGGTATAGGTGCATTGCTGAGCGACGGGCTGGGAGATACCATCCGTGTCTCATTGAGTGAAGATCCCGAGGCAGAGGTGCCGGTTGCCAGGAAACTGGTAGATTATGTGGCACAGCGCAATGGCCATACACCTATCAATGGGAAACTATATCCTGCATTTTCACCCTTCTCCACCGACAGGCGCGAGACGGATGCTGTCTGGAATATCGGCGGAGAGTTCCTCCCTGTAGTGATCTCCGACAGGAGCAGGATTGATGATATGTCTATCAACCCACATTTCATTCCCGATTATATATATGTGGGTCATCGCGTGCCTGAGAACTTCCCGAAAGGAATGAGATCGATTGTCGATTTTGCCCACTGGGAGGAGACGATTGATCATTTTCCGCTCTTCACCGTTCATAACATTGCGGATATGGAGCAATGCGGCGCCCGGGTGAAATTTTTGCGGCTCTCCTATCCTGAACTGACAGATGAGCTGATCTCACTTCTAAAGAAGAGTGAGAGGGTGGTGGTTATTCTCACTACTGATCATCTGAATGGTGTAGGGGAGCAGAGAGCGTTCTTTCATGCGCTGCTGAACGCGGGTTGTCGCCTGCCTGTTGTGCTGCAGCGGAGTTACGCTGAGGAGGAGGCTGAGAACATACAGATCAAAGGTGGGGTTGATTTCGGAACGGTGCTGCTGGATGGTTTCGGCAACGGCATCATGCTGAGTAATGAAGGAGAAATAGAGATAAAAGATATCGATTCCTACGCTTTCGGTATTCTTCAGGCCGCACGTGTGCGTACCAGCAAAACGGAGTTCATCTCCTGTCCCGGTTGTGGAAGAACATTGTTCGATCTGCAGACAACAGTCGCACTGGTGAAAAAACACTTCTCCCATCTGAAGCACCTGAAAATAGGAGTGATGGGATGTATTGTGAATGGTCCGGGTGAGATGGCTGATGCTGATTATGGTTATGTAGGTGCCGAACACGGGAAAATTTCGCTGTACCGGAAGAAAGAGCTGGTGGAGAAGAACATTCCTCAGGCAGAGGCGGTGGAGCATCTGATCCGGCTGATCAAGGATCACGGCGACTGGAGCGAACCGGAACAGAACTAATCAAAATAATAAAAGGTAGCTATTCGCTACCTTTCGTTTTTTATTTTTTGAATGTGATATGCAACGGCGTGGGATTGGTTAAGTTGTCGCTTACCGGACAACGATCCTCGATGGTTTGAAGCCATTTCTCAAGTGTAGCTGTGTCAGCATCGGTATCGGGAACAATCTCCACCTCGATCTGTTTGTAACCGGCTCTTTCGGTGGTTTCGGCTCCGGTGAATTTTGCAGGATCAAGTACCCCTGCTAGATTGATCTTCACTCCTCTGAGCTCGAAATTCATCTCTTTGGCTACTACGTGCGACATAACATTCAGGCAGCCCGAAAAAGCAGCCAGGACATATTCCACCGGATTCAGGCCGGCATTCGTACCCCCCAGCTCTTCAGGTTCATCTACGATTAATTCAAAACCTCTGGCTTTTATGACGGTTTTCGTAGGATTCTCGCTGTGCGCTTTTACGCGAAAAGTTAATTCTGACATATGTAATAATAAATTAAAAAGAAACAAGCACCGCTTGTTTCAGGGTGAATAATGATTTTTAAAATGAATTTGCCAAAGGTAGATAATAATTTTGAATAGCTATGCTCCAATTATATAGCATATTCTTGGTATTTTCCGAAAAAAGCAGTAATATTGCACCCGCTTTTGATCGATTCTGCATCAAAAAAAAGGTCCCATAGCTCAGTTGGTTAGAGCACCTGACTCATAATCAGGGTGTCCTTGGTTCAAGCCCAAGTGGGACCACCTCTTTAAAATAAGGGATTTAACAAAGATAATTCCTTAATGAACGTAAACAGCGGTCATATCATACATGAAATCACTCTTTTATCAGATAAGGATTGCTTCTACTTTATCAATCGCAGATAATCGGAATTCACCTACCCCCTGCTCAGGAAAATCATTCAAGTGATGATAAGCTTAAAGGAGAAAATTGGATATGGCTTTGGTGATGCGGCATCATCGATGTTCTGGAAACTGTTTGGGATGTATCTGCTCTTCTTCTATACCGATGTGTTCGGGATGGAAGCGGCTGCCGTCGGGACGATGTTCCTGATCACACGTATATGGGACTCTCTCTTCGACCCGGTGGTGGGAGCGATTGCTGACCGTACACATTCACGGTGGGGCAAGTTCAGGCCTTTTATTCTCTTTTTAGCCGTACCTTTTGCGGTGTTTGGGGTCTTTACCTTCTATACCCCCGCCTTCTCATCCACAGGCAAGATGATCTATGCCTATGTCACCTACTCGCTGATGATGATTGTCTATTCCGGCATCAATGTACCTTATGCCTCGTTGCTGGGGGTGATGAGCCCCGACCCCAAAGAGAGGAATGTACTCTCCACCTTCCGCATGGCTTTCGCCTATCTGGGCAGCTTTGTTACACTGTTGCTCTTTATACCGATGGTCAACTATTTCAGCGGCAACAGTAAAGTGTTAGAAGATCAGCAG
>JAENWZ010000384.1 GCA_016649795.1 Proteiniphilum sp.
ACCCGATCGAGCCATTGTGGCAACAGACCTACCACCTCGGGTGCCGACAACAGGAACAACGTGGAGTCTTCATTATCGATAATCAACTCGCCGGGTATCTCATACGTTGCGTTTTCCACGACGTAATCACCTTCCTCATCGATGGGTTTGTTCCGTTCACGAATGATATTGTTTACCGGAAGATTGATTGAGCCGGGTAAATTTGCTGAGATCAGGGTATTGATATTGATACTACGCGGTGCTTCGTCCCATACGGAGACCAGGTTCTTCGTTTCACGCGCTTTGAGCGGCACTTTCCGTTTTGCCCGCGGATCATAAATTGCACCTTGCCCACCTCCAAAATTGATTTCCACGTTAACGACCCCATCGTGATCCGAATCATTGGTTATCTGTTGTTTTACAACAAACACTTCTTTATCGCGGTTTGTGATTTGAATAACTTCGGGTGTCCACAAGATATAAATTGGAAGAGCAGTAGGATGATACCAAGCTTCAAGGGGTGCGCGCAGATCGACATCAGCAATCATCCCCAATGTATCCAGCAGGTTCTCGAACCTCAGGTTGGTGAATATATTACGTTGCAAAACAGCACGTAGCGAATCCCGATACTCCCTATACCCAACATTGCGCTCAGCATATGCAAACAGGTAGTTGGCTTTCAATGAGGTGATGTTATCCAGTAGATCCCGATGCTCCATATTGGAAAGTAATTCTTTGAATGGTGATTGTTCCATCAGCAAATTTGCTTTTTCATTATTGCTGATCCCGTTCATTTGCCTGATCCAATTGTTACCATCCGTTTTATCCTGCAGGTAGAGCTCGATCAACCGATTGGAGATAGGCCATTCGGAAGAAAAAACATTATATCTGAAATTGTATAATTGTGGAAACAGGAAAAAAGGATTTGGTTTCGTTGAAATATTGACCGAGCCTCGATCCCGCGACCAGTCAAGATTGCTTTCCGTTCGTTCGAAAAGCCGCGTGAATCGATTCAGCACACGCATTGCCGCATCTTCATCACTAATCTCCTGTCCGTTTCGCTGTGCCTGGATCCTCTCATCACGCACCCCTTTCACCACATCCGCTTCATTGACCAGGCTTCCCTTTTCCGGGAACAAAACCATCTCGGGTTGCATCACTTCCTGTGCTTGCGTCCATGTACGTACGTAACTATAAAACTGTACGGGAACTTCGATAAGAGAAAATCGGTTGAACGAATAATCGAGTGAATAGGTACTTTCAATTGAGCGTCTTCTCTCCCTGATTTGTGCAGGGATCGTATCGACGATCGGGTTGAACAGAGGTGAGAAATAATCGTGACCTTTCAGGTGCCATAAGCTATAAAGCGTCTCATCCACCTCGATGCTTTTCTGTTCATAATCACCAATGATTAGAGTGATGGATGGGGTTGAAAAATCAGTTTCATAAATAAAAATGCTGTCGTAGACAACCTCGGTCTCTACCCTGACACTTTTCTCTTTTGACAGGTTATCCCGATTCCGCACTGAATCACGACCTGCTGCCATGTGA
>JAENWZ010000264.1 GCA_016649795.1 Proteiniphilum sp.
CTCCTCCTGGTAGATATAGCTGTACAACCTCGCCATGGCCAGATTATAGACCCCCAGCATCTGGTATTTGGGTTGCACGGGGTTGACCAGCGGTCCCAGCACGTTGAAGAAGTTGCGCACCCCCAGGCTCTTACGCACCGGGGCTACCGCCTTTAGCGCGGGACTGAACAGGGGGGCATGCAGGTAGGCGAGATGGCAGGTATCGAGGCTTCTGCGCAACCGATCGTTGTCGGTGGTGAACGTAACCCCCTGCTGCTCAATCACATTGCTCGCCCCGCTGATGGAGGTAGCACCGTAGTTGCCGTGCTTCACCACGTTGTATCCCGCACCGGCCACCACGAAACAAGCCGTGGTTGAGATATTAAAGGTGTTCTTCCCGTCGCCGCCCGTTCCCACTATATCGAGCGGAGCGTAATCGGAGAGATCTACCTGCACCCGCATATCGAGGAGCGCATCGCGAAAACCCAGGATCTCATCCACTGAGATGCTGCGCATTAAAAAAGAGGTGATCAGTGAGGCAATCTGTGTCTCGGGTACATCCCCCTTTACGATGGTAAAGAGCACCTCTCTCGCCTCCTCGCGGGAGAGGTACTGATAATCGAACAGCTTATAGAGTATTTCTTTCATTTTGTTGTTATTTAGTAAAACCGGCCGCGACGGAGATAAACCGTTACAGTCGCTAGGCATTTCATTTGTGCTGCACATTGCCCAACATCCTGTTACCGCTTTTATTCTTTTAAAAAATGTTCAATGATCGTGATTCCTTCAGGGGTGAGGATCGATTCGGGATGAAACTGCACCCCGTGCAGATCGAGTGTTCGGTGCCTCATCGCCATGATGTCGCCATCCTTGTCCACTGCGGTGATCTCCAGTTCAGAAGGGAAATTTTCTTTCGAAACAATCCAGGAGTGATAGCGCCCTACCAGGATCTCTTCAGGCAGACCGGTGAAGAGATAATCGCTGCCGGTAATATGCGCCGCTGTCTGTACGCCGTGAAAGACAAAGGGAATATTTTCCAGTTTAGCACCAAACACCATTCCTATGGCCTGATGCCCGAGACATACACCCAGGATGCTTTTGGTGGCTGCACACTGCTCAATAAGCGGCAGCAGCAGTCCCGCTTCTTCGGGGAGACCGGGACCGGGTGAAAGGATGATCTTGTCGTACTGCTCCACCGAGGCCAGGTCTAACCTGTCGTTCCGGATTACATCCACCTCCGTGTATCCCAGCGACTTTACCGCGTGGAGCAGGTTATAGGTGAAGGAGTCGTAGTTGTCGAATATCAATATTTTCTTCATTACAGGATTCATTTATGCATTATACAATGTGGCAGCTTTGTCGATGGCTCTCTTCAGTGCTCCCAGCTTGCTGTTCACCTCCCGCAGCTCATACTCGTCGCTGCTCTGTGAGACGACACCCGCACCGGCCTGATACCAGAGCTCGTTGTTACGGCTGACGAAGGTGCGGATGGTGATAGCCTGGTTCAGATCGCCGTTCAGCCCGATGAAGCCGATGCATCCACCGTAGGCACCGCGGTTGTGCGACTCAATCTCCGAGATGAGCTGCATAGCCCGCACCTTGGGTGCTCCCGAGAGTGTGCCTGCAGGGAAGGTATCGAAAAAGGCCCTGATGGGATTGGCACCCTCGTTGAGCGTGCCGCTCACGCGTGAGACCAGGTGGATAACATGCGAATAGAACTGCGGCTCCTTGTAGAAATCAACCTTCACATCATGTGCGTTTCTGCTCAGGTCGTTGCGCGCCAGATCGACCAGCATCACATGCTCGGCGTTCTCCTTAGGATCGTTCAACAGAAAATCGACCGCTTTCATATCCTCTTGGTGACTGCCGGTGCGTTTCGTCGTTCCCGCAATAGGGTCGATGCTAATGCGCTGACCGCTGATCCTGCAGTGTGTCTCGGGTGATGAACCGAAGATACGGTATCCACCAAAATCGAAATAGAAGAGGTAGGGCGAGGGATTGATGGAACGCAACGCACGGTAGACCTTGAAGTCGTCACCAGAGAAAGGCTGAACAAACCTCCTTGAGAGCACGATCTGGAACACATCACCGCGGAGGCAGTGCTGTACACCTTCGCGTACGTACCGTTTGTACTCCTCATCACTGATGGAGCTGTACTCCTCCCCTTCGGTGAAGAAGTTATAGGTGGCGAAGTTGCGCTGGTTGATCAGCGACTCCACCTTCTGGAGGTTGCTGATCTCGTTCTCCCCTTGCAGCTCAATGAGAGTAATCTCGTCGGTAAAGTGATTGAATACCAGCACATACTTATAGAGGATATAGAGCAGGTCGGGAGCATCATTGCGCTCCTCCTTGCTTTCTCGAACAGGTATATTCTCGGTGTACTTCACACAGTTGAAGGTGGTGTATCCGAAGAGTCCGCACTCTTTCTGTTCCTCACCTGAAACTTCAAAGCGGGAGATAAACCGGTTCAGCGCGTCAGAGACGGTGAGATTGTCCGTCAGTGGCTGTTGTTCCTCCTCCCCGTCGGGGTAGAGCGATGTGCAGACACCTCTGTTCACCTCGATGCGTGCGATCGGCTTCAGCGCCAGGTAGGAGATGCTGTTCTCGTTGGCATGGAAGTCGGAGCTCTCCAGCAGGGCCGATTGTGGAAAGGTATCTCTCACTTTAAGGTAGACACTCACGGGTGTATGGAGGTCGCCCATGATCTTTTTGCTGTTGGTTTGAAATTTGTATTGCATAGGATTTAATTTTTTGGCTTTCAGCACTTAGCTTTCAGCGATCAGCTCTTTAGTCGCAAGCTTTTAAGCTTCAGCGGTTTAGTTTTTAGTTAATAGCAGTCAGCTTCAGCTCTAATATATAAGTTCAAATTTCTCATTTCTTTTATCTTATATCTTGGTTCTTGAATCTTGGTGCTTATTTATACTTATCTTCATACTTAAAATAGGTCTCCAGATCCTTGTCGCCTCTTCCCGAGAGCGTGAGGACCACCACATCGCCGGGAGCGAAGGTTACTTTTTCCAGTGCGGCCAGCGCATGTGCCGATTCAAGCGCAGGGATAATACCTTCATTTCGGGTAAGTTCAAAGGCTGC
>JAENWZ010000219.1 GCA_016649795.1 Proteiniphilum sp.
ATCGCTCGGCAAAAGATATTTATTTATTTTGCTCAAGCTTAACCAAATAGTTCAATTAATTTTCATACCTTTGCACCCGATTTTAAAAAAAGGTGATTTTTTATCCTCTTCAGGAACACAGGTTATCTTCAATAAAAAAAATCACAGATTGTCATTGAATTTTCTCTCATCTTTATGATTATTTGCGTTAAGCGATCCGTTCACAATTCAAGTGTACTTGCATTACGGCATCGCGGGCAAATGACTAACCTTATAGATTGGTTGTGTGGAGTAAGGAGAAAGATCAATACGCACACATTAAAAAATTTATAAAAAATGAGAACATTCGAAGAACTCGGAGTCATTCCCGAAATTCAGAAAGCTATTACTGAGTTGGGATTTGAACAACCCATGCCGGTACAGACAGAGGTAATCCCTCAACTGCTGGCCAACACACGCGATATTATCGCACTGGCTCAGACAGGAACCGGAAAAACAGCCGCATTCGGTATCCCCATCATCCAGAAGATCAACGTAAAACAGTTATCCCCACAAACACTTATCCTTTGTCCTACAAGGGAGCTCTGTCTGCAGATAGCAGGTGATCTGACCGATTATTCCACCTATGTGCAAGATATCAAGATCCTCCCTGTATACGGCGGATCGAGCATCGACAGCCAGATACGCACATTGAAAAGAGGTGTGCACATTATCGTGGCCACCCCCGGCAGGCTGATCGACCTGATCAACCGCAAGACAGTTTCACTCAGCAACGTGCATACTATGGTGCTTGATGAAGCCGATGAGATGCTGAACATGGGTTTTTCTGAAGATATTGATGAGATTCTTTCTCATCTGCCCGAGGAGCGAAGCATGCTCCTTTTCTCCGCAACAATGCCGAAGGAGATCGAGAAAATCACCAGGAAGTATATGAGCGATCCGGTAGAGATTACAATTGGCAGAAAAAATGAAGGTGCCCTGAACGTAAGGCATCTCTATTTCATGGTACATGCCAGGGACAAGTACCTCGCACTAAAACGAATTGTAGATTATTACCCCAATATATATGGCATCGTTTTCTGTCGCACCCGAAAAGAGACACAGGAGATTGCCGATAAACTGATGCAGGACGGTTACGATGCCGATTCACTGCACGGTGACCTCTCTCAGGCACAACGCGATCTGGTGATGGCGAAATTCAGAAATCACAATCTTCAGTTGCTGATAGCTACCGATGTGGCTGCACGCGGACTGGATGTGGATGATGTGACACATATCATTAACTTCGGGTTACCCGATGATCAGGAAAGCTATACACACCGCAGCGGAAGAACCGGAAGGGCCGGGAAAACAGGTACATCCATCTCCATCATCCATATAAAGGAAAAGGGTAAAATTGCGCAGATCGAAAAGATGATCAACAAGAAATTTGAGAAACGCGAAATACCCAAAGGAGATATCATCTGTGAAAAGCAACTGTTTAACTTCGTCGACAAGATTGAAAAGGTGAAGGTGAACGAAGCAGAGATTGAAAGACTGCTCCCCTCAATTTTTCGTAAGCTGGAATGGCTTGAGAAAGAAGATATCATTAAGCGGATCGTTTCCCTTGAATTTAACCGTCTGATTGAATACTATCAGCAGGCAGAAGAAATTTATGAGCCGCAGGAAGGCTCTTCCAGACGTAACAGAGATGATTTCCGCGGAAAAGGAGACCGTCAGGAGGGTGGTGCACGCAAGGCAGAGAAAGGATACTCACGCCTGTTCATCAACATAGGTAAGATGGATGGCGTCAATCCTGGAACGCTCATGGGATTTATCAACGATAATGTAACAGGGAAAGTTCCGGTGGGCAGAATCGACCTAATGAAGAATTTCTCCTTCTTCGAAGTACCGGAAGAGCTTGCATCCAAAGTAGTCAATACGTTTAAAGGGATGTATGTAGACGAAAGGAAACTAATGGTACAGGTGGCTCAGGATGATAGCGGACAAGAACGGGGAAAAAAGAAATTCTACGGGAATGACAGCGGAGGAAAGAGTAAGAAAAAGAAAGTCAGATACTAACAGCAAAAGCGGGGCCGAAAGCTCCGTTTTTTTTTGGCATAAATCTTAACAATAACGTAATAGATTCTTAACTGCTCTGTAACATTTATGTCAGACCTTTGTCGCGAAAACATGATAGAACTTTCTATCATATAATATAGATTTTAAGCGGCAGATGGATCCAACAAACAAATTTTTACGGTTATCTCTCATCACTCTCTTTTTCTTTTTCCTGACCGCCGGTTTTGCGCAAACAGGCACAATCAAAGGGATCATTGTGGATGCAAAGGCCAATGAACCGCTCATTGGCGCTTCCGTGCTCGTGGAAGGAACGACTAACGGCGCAGCGGCAGACCTGGACGGTAACTTTGTTATACTGAACGTAACGGAAGGCTCCTATTCACTGAGGGCTACCTATGTAGCATACCGTCCTGTCGTTATAGAGAATGTGCTGGTTGAGAAAGGAAAAGAGACCATTCTGAATATCGCCATGGAGACAGACGATGTAAGTCTCGATGAGGTGATCGTGGTGGCAACACCACGAAAAGAGTCGGAGCGTATCCTGCTGATGGATCAGAAGAATGCCACGGTGATCCGCGAGAGTGTGGGAGCACAGCAGCTGTCGATGCAGGGCGTATCGGATATTGCAACAGCCACAAGTAAGATTACGGGTGTGATAAAGAGCGAAGGATCGGGTGAGGTGTTTGTCCGGGGATTGGGAGACCGGTACCTGTCGACCACCATGAACGGCTTGCCCATTCCTTCGGACGATATCGACAAGAAAAACATCGACCTGGGACTGTTCAGTACCGTATTGATTCAGAATGTGGGAATAAGTAAGACATACAACCCGGAAGGATACATCGATCAGTCTGCCGGTAACATCAATATCATTTCGAAAGAATTTGTAGATCAATTCTCAGTTGAACTGCAGGGAGGTATCAATAGCAGTCTTTTATCGGATGGTGTCTTCAGTGATTTCAAGGTCTCTCCCAACAAAGACAATTCATTGATGACCTTTTACAATCGCGCGTACAATCTTGTGGATGCCATCACCCGGCAATCATGGGATCCGCGCAGGAAAAGTTTTCCCATGGATATTGGTATTTCTGCGATTGGTGGCAAGGAATTCAAAATATCGAAAAGAACCCTATCGCTTTTTTATACCCTCTCCTACAAAACCGATTATACGCACTCCACAGGAGTATATAAACGATTCAATTCAAATACGGTCTATTCCAACTTCTCCGATACCGAATCCTGGACAAGCAATGAAAATCTCACCGGGCTAATTAATCTTGCCTACAGATTCAATACAAATCACAAGCTGAACTATAATCTACTGTTTATCAATAAACTGTCAGATAATGTATATGAACAGGGCAGGAACGGAAGTGGATACAAGTTTGATATGGATGAGATCTCCGATTCCTTTTTCACCCGCGACATGAATACAAGGACAACGATGCTCATTGTCAATCAGCTGCTGGGTGATCATCGCTTTTCGGAAACCAACAAAGTGGAATGGGGGATTGGCTACAACACCGTTGCCTCCGATGAACCCAACAGGATAAGAACCTACACCGGGTTCGATAACAACAGTCTCTACTTCTCCTACCGGATTTCCGATTTTGAAAACCGTAAATCGAGTCAGGAGATCGATGACACAGAGATCAACGGTTTTCTGCGGAATAAAATTGATTTGAACCTGGGTGATCGTTCTTACAATCTGAATTATGGCGTGAACTATCGCAACAAACAGAGAGACTTCACCAATCAGTTTGTGGGCGTTCAGTTAATGGGCGTTCGAAAGGATGACGACAATGTGGATGATATCACTTCCATCTTCACCTC
>JAENWZ010000060.1 GCA_016649795.1 Proteiniphilum sp.
AGCGACATGACCCACTGGGAGATAGGGGGTGGTCAGTACTGGCATGAGAGCTACGATCCCTACGATCCTTTCACCCTCGCAGAGAGCCATGCCCTCATCCCGCAGCAGTTCAGTGATGAGATAGCACAGGGTGAAATGGTGCCGGTGCTGATGGTACAGGGTACCCTCTACCCGCAGGGGAGAATGCAGACGGTAGCCATCAAGGGGATTGACCCGAATCAGGA
Organism: Proteiniphilum sp.; assembly: GCA_016649795.1. Taxonomy (GTDB): domain Bacteria; phylum Bacteroidota; class Bacteroidia; order Bacteroidales; family Dysgonomonadaceae; genus Proteiniphilum. The sequence continues at coordinate 225 of JAENWZ010000060.1, forward strand.
TATCTTCCTGTTGCCGACACACAAACTGGATACAGTAGTGGATGCTGTGCCTGCGATCGTTGGCGCTGCTATGGCTGAGAACCTGCAGCTGGCAAGGGGTGACCATGTTACCATGCGCTGGCGTGATGCAAAGGGCACTTTCGATGCAACAGATATTGTGATCACCGACATCTTCTCCAGCAACGTGCCCTCGGTGGAGGCGGCACAGGTTTATATCCCCCTGTCGATCCTCCGTGAGATGACCATGATGCAGGACGAAGCAACCATCCTCACCTTCCGTGACCCTGAAGCAGAGAGATCCACGGTGCAGGGATGGGTGCACAAGCCGAAAAAGGTGCTGACCGCTTCGGTGGACAGGTTGATTAAAACAAAAACCGCAGGACAATCGGTTTTCTACACGATCTTGCTGTTGCTGGCCATGCTGGCTATCTTCGACACACAGGTGCTCTCCATCTTCAGAAGACAAAAAGAGATCGGGACCTATATTGCGCTGGGTTATACCCGGCGGGAGGTGGTGGGTCTGTTCACCGTGGAGGGTGCCATGCACTCTATCCTTGCAGCTGTGGTTGGAGCGCTCTACGGCATCCCTTTTCTGGCGTGGCAGGCAGAGGTGGGATGGACCATCCCCATGGATGCCGGTGATTTTGGCATGGCTATGGCACAGACACTCTATCCTGTGTACAGCGCCGGCCTCGTAATCACTACGGTACTGATAGTGGTAGTGATCACAACGGTTGTGAGCTACTGGCCATCGAGAAAAATAGCAAAAATGAACCCAACAGAAGCATTAAGGGGGAGAATACAATGATACGATTTTTATTAAAGGGACTCCGCGATAAGAGCCGCAGCCGCCTGCCCATCATCGTAGTGGCTATCGGGGTGATGCTCACCGTCTTTATGAACGCTTACATCACCGGTTTTATGGGCGACACCATTGAGATGAACGCACGCTTTACGCATGGTCATCTGAAAGTGATGACAAGGGCTTATGCCGAGAATGAGGGGCAGGTACCGAATGATCTGGCAATGACAGATGTGAATGCACTGAAGGAGGAGCTCTCCGGTCGCTTTCCGGAGCTGGACTGGGCTGCACGTATTCATTTCGGGGGACTGGTGGATATGCCGGATGAGCATGGTGAGACACGATCACAGGGGCCTGCAGCAGGCATGGGGATTGATCTGTTGTCGCCGGGCAGCCGTGAGGCCGCACGATTGAATATCCCTGAATCGATCGTGCGGGGGAGGATGGTGCTGAACCCGGGTGAGGCTTTGCTGGCTGAGCAATTCTCACAGAAGCTGGGGGTGAACCCGGGCGAGGAGGTGACCCTGATTGGTTCTACCATGTATGGAAGTATGTCGATGTATAATTTCATTGTGGCCGGAACGGTCTCTTTCGGCGCTGAGGCGCTGGACCGGGGGAGCATCATCGTGGATATTGAGGATGCCAGGAATGCATTCGACATGAATGATGCTGCGGGTGAGCTGATCGGACTGTTTGACACCGGTTTCTACGATGATGAGCGTGCACTGGAGATCGCACACGCGTTCAATACCGCTTTTGAAGAGAACCACGATGAGTATGCGCCCGTGATGAAGACACTGACGCAGCAGAGGAGCATGGGGCAGCTGGTGAAGTTGATGGATGTGTGGGGTGTTTATATCATATCCGTGTTTATCATTGCGATGGCACTGGTCCTCTGGAATGCCGGTCTGCTGGGCGGTCTCCGCCGGTATGGTGAGTTTGGTGTACGTCTGGCCATGGGTGAAGAGAAAAACCACCTCTATCGTACCCTGATCTATGAGTCTGTTTTTATCGGGATCGCGGGTTCCATTATAGGTACTGCCATAGGATTGTTTTTCGCCGCACTGGTACAGAAATATGGCATCAATATCTCCGGGCTGATGGAGGGATCTGCCATGATGTATCCCTCAGCAATCAGAACACGCATCACGCCGGCCGACTACTATATCGGTTTTATTCCGGGTCTCTTCTCTACCGTGGTGGGAGCGATGCTCGCAGGAATAGGGATCTACAAACGGAAGACATCGCAACTGTTCAAGGAGCTGGAAGCGTAGGAAATTAAGAATTAAGAGATAAAGGATGTTTAAACGAAATTAAACGAATGAGATATATGAATAGCAGAAATCAAGCAATAATGAAGTTAATCATAACGCTGCAGTTTGCTGCAGTGGTGCTCTGCGGTTATGCACAGCCGTCTGCGGATATCATCCTGGAACGTATCGACAGGAACCTATCGTCCGAAAACAGGATATTTGAGTCGTCGATGACCATCCATGGCCGTCGGAACAGCCGGACCATCACCTCAAAATCATATGCAGTGGGCGACAAGCGCTCTTTCACCGAATACCTCTCACCTCCCCGCGAAGAGGGTACCAAGATGCTGAAGCTGGAGGAGCAGCTCTGGATCTACTCCCCCTCTACCGACCGTACCATCCAGATATCGGGACATATGCTACGCCAGTCGGTGATGGGATCGGACCTCTCCTATGAAGATATGATGGATGACAGGAAGCTGACGGAGACTTACGACGCCACTGTTACAGGGAGCGAGGAGCTGGAGGGACGCAAGACATGGGTGCTGGAGCTGACAGCCAAAGTGGATGACCTGGCCTACGCCTCACGCAAACTGTGGGTAGACACGGAGCGTTACATCCCTTTAAAAGAGGAACTCTTCGCCAAAAGCGGTAAATTGTTGAAACGTTCCGTGATGAGTGATGTGGTGCAGATTGAGGGACGCTGGTTTCCGCGGACAATATTCTACAGAGATATGCTGAAACAGGGGAGCGAAGGCACCGAGTTCAGAATCACCGATATACGCTTCAACAGCGATATTCCGGAATATCTTTTCTCCAAGGCAGCCCTGAAGCAATAGTAATTCAACATAATGCGATCTTTTTTAATAATTTGATACCACAAAGGTATTCGAATGCATTTCCGGAATCAAAGAAATACAAAAACTTGTAGTTGTAATTACGCTACTTCTGGTAGATAATTAGCAACTATCGGTTGTATATGTTGAATATATCTCGCTAAGTGGTAAGCCTATTGTGTAGGTCTATCTTTTCTGACAGCTTATTTTTTCAGCTTGATGACCTCACTTGCAGCAAGTAAAAATGCACCGGTACCATATACCTCCCAGCTCTCTTCATTGAAGTTTCTTCGGGGATCGCCCCCGATCGGTTGCACCCATCCTACACGCCCTTCGTCATTGACACAGCGGGTCAAGCCAACCCACGCATCTTTCACTGCCGGCAAATAGGTCTTCTTATCCAGTAACTTATTATTAACGCCCCAGGCCAGTGCGTAACAGAAAAAACCGGATCCACTGACTTCTCCACCCGGATATGAGTCGGGGTCAAGCAAACTGGCCCGCCACAGGCCATCCTCTTGCTGCAGGCTGACAATACGAGCAGCCATTTCTTTAAACAGATTCTCGTAAAACGTGCGTTGCGGATAGTCTGCCGGCAGTTCCTTGAGTATGCGTACCAGTCCGCCCATGACCCAGCCGTTACCGCGTGACCAGAATATTCGTTCGCCGTTTTCTTCCCTTCGCCCACTGCCGTCCGGCTTAATCACATAGTTTAAATCACGGGCAAACAGATGTTCTTCTTTATTATATAACAAATCGTAACACTCTTTGAAATATTGATCGTTATGCTCCAAATAGTCAGTATTGCCGGTGGTTACACCCAGTTTAACCAGCGTGGGAGGAGCCATGAACAGCGCATCGCACCACCACCATTTAATAACGTCATGCTTTCCTGTTGTAGGATAGGGGTTTGACATAAGAATATTCAATGTATCAATTGTTGGTTGAATCATCTCCTGTTTTTTCTCCCTTCTGTAAAGATCAATGTAGGTCTGACAAATGGCTATATCGTCAGCATGATACCACCGCTTATGAGGTGACCACTGTTCTTTCCCGCCCATATCCATCATGGCTTGATAGATATCTTTCGACCTGGTGGTCTCCCAGGCGGCAAATACACCGGCATAAAAGGCTCCATTGGTCCAGTCACGTGGGTGATGCTTCGGGTTTTGCAGTTGCCAGTCGGTAACTTTCGTCACCACCGATTTAATGTACTTCTTGTTAAACAGCTTATTGTCTACAGACTGCCCGTTAACTGAAAAAATGAATATCGCAAACAGCAGTAACAGATGAACCCTTTTACTCATAACTCTATTTTTTTAATCAATTTGTATATCAACAGCCTTTGTGAAGTCCTAAAAATCAACATGTTCAATCACGAACTGCTGATCAGGCTCCGTCTTATATTCGTCCACAAAAGGAGAATAGGTTTTCACGGTGATTTTTTTTTCTACTGGATTGATGGTTAAACGGCGAAGAAAACCATTGCCTCCCTTAACGGCGTTCTCAACTCCTCCCTGATAATTGGCCAGCATCTGATATACTTTGTTCCCATGCAGACCGTCGCTCACCAGAAAACCGGTGCCATCATGCAAGACATGACCACTAAATACCAACAAGATATTTGGATACCGGCTCACCAGCTTCTCCCACATCTGCTCACCGTCATTCACCGCATTATCTCCCGTTTCCTTCCCCAGTTTATAACTCTGTGGTCTCCAGTGATGATTTCGTTTTTCGCTCATATGAGTGTCATCTGCGTACAAATAGGCATGTGTGTTAATAATCACTTTGTGCCTGGGATGATCACTGACCACTTTGCCTGCCCACTCAATCACGCTGTTCCTCGGACCGAACTCCAGCGACAGGATAAGCCAGTCGTAACCACCGGCCTTAAAGGTATGCCAGGTATTATCCATCTTCCCCTCTTCAAAAGCGCCACCAAAATTTTCCATCCGGCTGTATTTCTCATATGGGAAGTAGTTATTAAAAAGATCCGTCTGTCGTGAATCTGCGAAATGTTTTGCCCCAGGCTCACTGCCCATATCATGATTCCCGGGAACAAAGGTATATGGAACTTTCCCATCCATCACCTGCATTGCTTTTGCAGCAACCTCCCACTCTTCGGGTACATTCCAGTCGGTTATATCTCCCTGGTGTAATACAAAGGCAATACTATCTGCATTTGCAGCTATCCATGCTGTCTGTGCCTGAAATATCTCAGGAATCGCACGTGAATAGGTCTGGGTATCCGGCAGTAAAACCAGGTCGAATGGTTTTTTTATCGCACAGGAGGTGATGACCAAGACAAATGTTGTCAATACGAATATAAATCTACACATTTTCATCATTCTTGAAAATTAAGTCCATACTAATAAACGGACGGTTAATCATAATCACTATTATTGATATATAAATGGCAAACAAATATAGAGAATTCTGCCATCTCTCCAAATAATTGACAGATTCCTGAGTAATTTCCGATAGCGTCGAATTCGATGCTTTATCATGTGCTGCCAGTTAATCAATGAAGACAAATTTGTTTTATTGCAGAAATACAATGCATGTTATCTTTAATTCCACTCCAATTATATATGCACATGTATTTCAGCCTATTTACAGATAGTGTATTCTTAATGGCTGAAGCCCATTGTTCCGGGGTATCCTCGCCCAAATACAACCATTCTACGGCTGCCCAATAAGGGGCATCGTTTTGTTTAAGTGCATTCATAGCTGTCAGATCATTCTCCGGATTAACTGCATGTTCATAAAAACTCCATCCGGGACATGCGTAATCGTTTATTGCTGCTGAATAAAGTGACTCTTCAGGGCTCCATCCACCGCTGTGAGTGAAAAGATGATCCTTTGGAACACCTAGGTTTGCAGCTAAACGAGACAAGTATTCGAGATGAACACGGACGACCTCAGTGACATCACTTTCCTGTAACTTACCTGAAGCAGCCAGGCCAAGCGTGCTGACTGCCGCATAACCAATGGCCTGAACACCACGATCCGGAAGAGAGTTGTTCTGTATACCATAGGTGGGATCATCAGACTCCGGTTTGTCCAGATAACTGTTCCCTTCGGGATAATACCAGTTGTTCACACCGATGGCACTCTCCCATCCAAGCTTCAGACCCACCAACAGATGTTTCCTGTTTTCGGGAAGTGCTTTCCTCCAATTCGTTACGATGGGAACCAGCTTCTTCATCTCAGCGTGGCATGCTTCCCGGTACAACGGACTCATCAGATTGGGCATAGGCAGTACACGCAGCTGTCGTCCCCAGTTGCGCCACCCTATTTTTACCGCGTCATCAGCTTTCCAGGAGGTCCACTCCACATTTTGGCGGTTATTGGGGTGATATCCAGGTTTGTTTTTATCCCACCAGTTCCATAAATCGGGCCGGTTACCCCACCACTGTTCTCCGTCCAGTTGAACAACAACGGGAATCTCATACTTCTCAGAAAGAGAAAGATATCTTTTCAGCTTCACTGCAGCTTCATCAGGATTCAAATGCAGATATGAAATGATAAAACCAACCCCAACCGATATGTCGTTTGTGCCAGCCTGATAAAACAGATCTTTCACTTTTTGAAATGACTCTTCAGTTGGATCCACAGCATTTATAATGATATACTGTTTATTGCACTTTCCCACGTCTCCCCCTGTTATATGATTGCTTACTTTATATCTATCAGTGGTTGTATTCTTTTGTTAAAAAGTCATTGCTTCAAACGATAGTTCATACAGCCAATGACCAAAATCATTGGGGTGATTGATATTATTGCCAAGTAACGAGGATTGATCTTTTCGTTCGAGGATTTTTTCCCATGTGCTGAAAACATCAACATATGCACAATTGGCTTCTAAGGCTGCCTCTTTTGTCGCTTCAGCGTATTGTTTCATGGAATGGATTCCAAAAAGCCAGTCGTCATTGGGCGGAAATGATGAAAAGAGGATTACCTCCGCATTTTTCCTTTCTCTTATCATCCCGACAAGTGTTACAAGGTTTGTTCTGAATTGTTCCGGTGTATTCCCTCCAATATTATGATCATTCATACCCCATCCCACTAAAACAAGATCAGGGGATGTTTTACCTATATAGGAATCCCACCACTCAATACCTTGCGTTGACATATAACCCGGTATTGATACATCTTCAATTTTTATGATGGCTTTCGGAAAAATCTTTTTTAAATATTGTACATACCTGTACTGGAACCTGCGTTCAGTGGTTGAAGCCTCTCCACCGGCTGTAATACTATTGCCGTAAGATACTATCGTCACAGGTGTGCCTGCTTCCAGCTTTTCTCTGAATTTGACTAATTTTCTGCTTTGATCATTCAGATTTGCCAGCTGATCTCCATTTTTTGTGGTATAATCTATCCAAATAAAATAGGGATGATTGGAGTAATCCGAATATTGTGAATGGTCAAACTCTTTCTTGCCATACAATGGATGCATTGAATAATCAGGAATACTTGAATCTATTGTTCTTTTAATTTCCCCACTTTGATAATCAACAATATAATCAGTTCCTTCAATGTATTGCTTACACGATGAATCTGTCGGCAAATAGGTGCTGCGTATTATCACACTCTCTCTGCTAATTGAGTCAAAACATAATTTTCCCGGAATTGTTGAAGCCAGCACAAGGCTTTCTCCTTCTATTTTCATTGTTTTCTCATAATTGGAAGGATGATCCGACGTCTTGCATCCCATCGATAAAAGAAATATCATCAGCAAAAAAGAGCAAGAAATCAATGGTTTTCCCTTCATTGTCATTATTATTGTCATTGTTTATTGTTTTATTGTGTTTGAAAAACCCATTATATGGAATAAAATGAAATTATCTTCTACTTCTGAATTACAATGAGGGCATGTTTTCATACGGTAATTTTATTTTAACAGGTAAAGATAATAATCTTTAACAACAATTTGCCTCCTTTTGTGTTAAATTGTTTTACATCAAGACAAAAAGCTTATGGTCTTATGGTAGAACATTATACTAAACGAGTTGACTCCGTTGGTTCTTGAATATTGAAAGAGTCACCCTGAAACATTCTCCTATGGCAGAACTGAAAACAAAACAACACGACGGTGAGGTCTCCGCATTTATCAATGCTTTCGCGGATAGTGAGCTAAAACGCCAAGACAGTTTTGAGCTGGTAGAACTGATGCGGGAGGTGACCGGTTTTGAGCCTAAGATGTGGGGTGACTCGATGATCGGCTATCTGAAGACATCCTAACGTCTCTCCCGACTGGAAAAGATTATACCCCTGATACCTGAAGGAAAGGGGCTCTTTGATAAGTACAAATAAACATACAATAATGGCAAACGATCAAACACCCAAAGTGACCGGCATCGGAGGAATCTTTTTCTTCTCCGACGATCCAGAGAAAATAAAAGAGTGGTACGGTAAGAACCTCGGACTGGAGGTGAACGAGTGGGGCTCCAACTTCGAATTCCGCAATGCCAACCGTCCGGAGGAGATCAACTACCTCCAGTGGAGTCCCTTTGAAAAAGGGAGCGACTATTTCGCCCCGTCCCGCAAAGAGTTTATGATCAACTACCGCGTACAGAACATAGAGGGACTGGTGGAGCAGCTGAAGGAAAACGGCGTGACCATCCTGGATGAAATTGAGGCTTTTGAGTATGGAAAGTTCGTGCATATCATGGACGCAGAAGGCAACAAGATTGAGCTTTGGGAGCCCGTTGATTCCGTTTTTACGGAAATGGGATTGAAGAGCACGAAATAATTTTTTCCTTAAGAAGGAGTTAGTTGAATCCGTTGCAGAGATCTAACCCGGCAGGATGTAATTAATGTTAATGATATATATCGCTTGCGATGTAAAATATTTTGCATACTTTTGTATCGCAGACGATAATATCTGCAACGATATAAAATAATCAAAATAAAATAATGGATACAAATTTTTACAGCTTCAAGGCGAATAATCTAAAGGGGAAAGAGGTATCAATGGATACTTATAAAGGGAAGACCATCCTGGTGGTAAATACCGCCAGCAAGTGCGGATTGACTCCCCAGTTTGAGGGTTTGGAAGCGCTATATAAGAAATACAAAGAGAAGGATCTCGTAATCCTTTGGTTCCCCTGTAATCAATTTGCGAATCAGGAGCCGGGTGATGAAAAGTCGATCTCGGAAGGGTGTTTGCTCAATTATGGCGTTACCTTCCCCATGTTTTCAAAAGTGGATGTGAACGGGGATGATGCGCACGGGATATACAAGTACCTAAAGAAAGAGCTGGGTGGTTTCTTTGGTGGCAAGATCAAATGGAACTTCACCAAGTTCTTGATTGACAGTAACGGGAGAGCGGTTAAGCGTTTTTCACCCTTCACCAAACCGGAGGTAATCGACAACTATCTGAGCAAGAAATTAAAATAAGATCGATATGGAATATGAACAGTTAAAACTAAGCAATCAGATCTGTTTCCCGATCTATGCGGCATCACGGCTGATCACACGCGAGTATCAGCCTCATCTGGAGAAACTGGGGATCACCTATCCCCAGTACTTGGTGCTGATGGTACTCTGGGAGGAGGATGGCATCACAGTGAACGATATTGCCGGGAAACTGATACTCAACACCAACACCGTGACACCCCTGCTGAAGAGGATGGAGGCGATGGGAGTCATCACCCGAAAACGATCCGATAAAGATGAACGGAAGGTACTGATCAACCTCACAGGGAAAGGTAAAGCAATGAGGGAGCAGGCAGCAGATATTCCCCTGCAACTGATGGGAGCACTGCAAAACAGTGTGATCAACCTTGACGAGCTGATGGTGATGAGGAATTACCTGAACCTGCTTGTCAGATCCCTGAAGGGAAAAGGGGGCGCTCCCTTGCTCTGAATGAGCATGCTATCAGTTATTTAACAAAAAGAATTGAACAATTTTGAATCAGAGTTGTCTTTATAACAGACAAAATGATCAGCTGCTCTCCGGAATTATCGACACAGTGCCGAAACAGGATGGTCAACAATTCAAACAATTTATGCTAAAAACAACAATCTTTGACACAAACAACAAACCGAAACAATCGGAAAAAAGAGAGGTGATTGATTTCCTTTTCGAGAATCTTGAACAGTTTGGAGACCCTAAAAATCATATTGAAAAAGCAATTGATTACTCAACGAAGGAGTTTGACTCTTTTGGCGGATTCACCATGTTGTTGCAGGAGGAGGATAAAATAATGGG
>JAENWZ010000308.1 GCA_016649795.1 Proteiniphilum sp.
GCCGAATTGTATCGATTGTAATTCCTCCCGATGACTCCAGCTCCACACGCCCACTCACAATCTTCACCGCTTCACGGCTCTTTTCAGGGGTAAAATTATCGAGCATGATCCTGTCAACACCTCCGACACGGAGTGCCTCTTCAAGTTCATCCAGACTCCTTACTTCGATTTCTATTTTGAGCACTTTGTTCTTTTCTTTCAAATATTTTTGTGCGCCCCTAATAGCGTTTTCAATTCCTCCGGCAAAATCCACGTGATTATCTTTCAGCAAGATCATGTCGTAAAGACCTATTCTGTGATTCATACCTCCGCCTATCATTACGGCTTGCTTTTCCAACATGCGCATTCCGGGAGTCGTTTTTCTTGTATCAAGCACTTTTGCCGATGTACCCTCAAGCAGTTTCACATACTTGTTGGTAATGGTCGCAATACCGCTCATCCGCTGCATGATATTAAGCACAAGTCGTTCGGCTTGAAGGATCGATTGCACTTTCCCGGAAACAATAAATGATATATCACCCGGCTTAACAGGGGTGCCATCGTTTATGAGAACCTCTGTTTGTAAATCTGAATCAAACGTGTGAAAAACCTCCTTTGCCATTTCCACTCCCGCAAGAATACCTTCCTCTTTAATCAGGAGCATCGATTGACCTGCTTCTGTCTCAGGGATACTGCTTAAAGTGGTATGATCACCATCGCCAATATCTTCGGCAAAGGCCAGCTTAATAAGGTTACTTATCAATTCTTTCTCTTCCATATTTTAAATCGAAACAGGGGCATTTAGAAGTAAACACTTAAAATGCCCATATTGTTATATTTTTACAAAAATTTTATTACAAAAATACGAAATAAACAGCTATATTTGTCGCTAACAGAGCCTTTTTTAATCTCTTGAGGTCAAATTGCTCAAGTCTATGTTAATATTGCATAATCAACCCCATTGTCAACCACTTCAGCCATGCTGAAGTGAGCCAGATGATTAAAAGTATTTTATCAAAGAATGAAGGTTTTATTACTTACCGTAGGTAAAACAGATGATCTGTTTTTCGCACAAATCATCGAAGAATATAAGAAGAGAGTGAATTATTACATCTCTTTCGAAATGAATGTTGTACCCGACCTGAGAAACAGGAAAAACCTTACGGAAAAAGAACAAAAAACGGAGGAAGGAAACATGATTCTGAAAACCTTGCAGTCGTCAGACTATATTGTTTTACTCGATGATAAAGGCAAACAATACAGCTCTGTTGAGTTTGCCAGGTTCATGGAGAAGAAAACGCACTCCGTCTCAAAACGATTGGTTTTTGTCATTGGAGGACCGTATGGATTTTCCAGTGAAATATATGACAGAGCAAACGAAAAGTTGTCGCTCTCCAAATTGACCTTTACACATCAAATGGTAAGAGTTGTATTTGCTGAACAACTCTACCGCGCAATGACCATTTTAAATAATGAACCCTATCATCATGAATAAAACAGTTTTTTTCGTCATCCTGCTCTTTGCGGTTGTAACGCTTAGTGCACAAGATATCACAGGAAGCTGGGGAGGATCATTAGAGGTACAGAACAGAGCACTGCGCCTTGTATTTCATATTGAAAGGAATGACACAATCCTCACCACAAAAATGGATAGTCCCGATCAGGGCGCTTTTGGCTTGCCAACAACAAGAACAACCTTCAAAGAGAACAGAGTTGAGATTGTAGCCACCGGATTGGGATTATATTACAATGGAACGCTTGAAAACGATACGCTCAAAGGGACCTTCAATCAGGGAGGGATTCCATTTCCTCTTCTGTTGATGCGAACTGAAGGGCCGCAGTTTAGTCGTCCGCAAACACCGTTAGCGCCGCTGCCCTATATTTCGGAAGCGATAACAATCATCCCCGATAAAAAAGAGAGTCTCTCACTTGCGGGAACACTTACATTGCCGGACAGAGCAGGTGTTTTCCCTGCAGTTGTGCTCATTGCCGGAAGCGGTCCCAATGACCGCGACGAAACACTGTTCGGGCATAAGCCCTTCCTGGTGATATCCGATTACCTTACCCGAAACGGTTTTGCTGTTCTCCGCTACGACAAACGGGGCGTGGGTGCATCTACCGGCGATTACAGCAAAGCGACCATTCAGCATTTTGCCGAAGATGTGCATGCTGCCGTGGAATATCTGAAGCAAAGGAAAGAAATAGCTGGTTCACACATCGGGCTTCTCGGACACAGTGAAGGAGGTATCATCGCTCCCATGGTTGCGGCAATTGACAAGGAGATTGATTTTATTGTGATGATGGCCGGCCCCGGAACCAATGGAATAGAAGTTGTGATGGACCAAAACGATAATTCAATGAGACAGCAGGGAATGGAGCCTGAGACGATTAAAATGATTCAAAAGATCAACAGGGAAATGTTTGAGAGTCTTCTTGAATGGGATGGTTCAGAGAACGACAGAACAGCACTGCGCGATAAATTATCGTTCCTCTGGGAACAGCTCCCCCTTCTGATA
>JAENWZ010000035.1 GCA_016649795.1 Proteiniphilum sp.
GGTAACTTTGTACATGCAGCAGCTGCTGCAGCTCTTTGCGGATATTATCCACAGTAAAGAACTTAGCGAAGAGCTCTTTCACCACCTCCCGTCCGCTTATCAGGTTCACCAGGGAGATCCAGGGTGTATGGAGTATATGCCTGAAACCCCAGTAGGTGAGTCGCGGCAGTGCCATACGATAACAGACCACCTGCGGCACATTGAGCAGTGCAGTCTCCAGCGTGGCCGTCCCCGAGGTCACCAGCGCCGCTTCCGACTGGGCCAGGATGCGGTAGGTCTGGTTAAAAAGCACCTTAACCTGAGGGAATGAGCCTTCATACTTTTTGTAAAATCCGGGATCTATCCCCGGCGCACCGGCAACGATAAGCTGGTATCCGTCGGAGAAACCCTTCACCGCCTCCAGCATGGCGGGCATATTATTGCGGATCTCCTGCTTGCGGCTTCCCGCCAGCAAGGCAATCACCGGTTTCTCTTCCAGATTGTTGTCCGTGACAAACTGCCGGAATGTCTCCTCCTTATGCTCCCGCTGTGCAATAGCATCGACAGTGGGGTTCCCCACATAATGGACCCGGTATTGATGCTTCCTGAAGAAATTGACTTCAAAAGGAAGGATGCAGAGCATCTCATCCACATATTTCCTGAACGATTTCACCCGGTACTCTTTCCATGCCCACACCTTGGGTGAGATATAATAATTGACAGGTATCCCCAGCTGCCTCTTCACATACCCGGCAATCTTCAGATTAAATCCCGGGTAGTCCACAAGGATAACCACATCGGGACGGTACAGGGTGATATCTTTCTTGCACAGGGCGAGATTCTTAAGGATGGCAGGGGCGTGTAAAACCACCGGGATCACTCCCATAAAGGCCATATCACGGTAATGCTTCACCAGTGTGCCGCCTGCCGTTTGCATCAGATCGCCGCCAAAGAAGCGGAAATCGGCCTCTTTGTCCAGCTTGCTGAGCGATCGCATCAGGTTCGATGCATGCAGATCGCCCGATGCTTCCCCCGCGATTAGGTAATATTTCATATTTTTTTAGCTTTTAAGCAGTCAGTTTTCAGCTGTCAGCACTCAGCTTTTAATTTTTCACTTTTCCCTCTTCACTTTTCATTCTTCCCTCCCAAATCTCACATCTCAATTCCCAAATCATAGATCCCATATCCTAACTCCTATATCTCCTATATCTCCCATTTCTTCAGTTCGGGCATAAAATCATACGCTGTCATATCAATCTTTACCGGCACCACGGCAGCATAACCTCTAGCCAGTGCCCACTCATCGTTATCCTCATTCTGGGCTTCCCAATTCTCAAAGTTACCGGTCATCCAGAAGACATCTCTCCCCATGCCGTCACTAGACCGTACATACTCATTGACCCATTTCCCGTTTGTCTGCGTAGTGATCTTCACACCCCTGATTTCACCGGCAGGTACGTTCACATTCAGACAGACACCTTTGGGCAGTCCTTTTTCTATCACCTGCGCAGCCAGTCTGTGTGCGATCTGTGCCATAGACGTGAAATCAGCTTCAGGACTGAAATCGCACAGAGAGAAGCCGATAGAGGGCACTTCAAACACACACCCTTCGATGGCTGCTCCCATGGTGCCTGAGTATATTACGCTGATACCCGCGTTGGAGCCATGGTTGATACCGGAGACCAGCAGATCGGGCTTCCTGTCGACAAACTCATTCAGCGCCAGCTTCACGCAATCGACCGGAGTGCCGTTGCACTTATATGCTGTCAGATCGTCCTCCTGGTGATACATCCTGGCTCTGAGAGGCAGTGATGGGGAGATGGCACTCGACATTCCCGAACGGGGCGAATCGGGTGCAAAAACAATGATCTCTCCCAGTCCTTTCATCGCTTCAATCAGCGAGGAGATACCTTGCGCCTGATAACCGTCATCGTTGGTGATAAGGATCAGGGGTTTTCTTTTACTCATTCTGTTTCGTTTTATAGAATTGCAAATATAAGGAAATAATGCCATTTCACCATGATGGGAAAAGAGACGAAATGGTTAATTCTATGTTTCCGGCATAAAAAAACAACAACAATTTCGTACCTTTGAATGTTTAATTCTAATTAAAAGATTATCCCAATGAAAAGATTGAATATACTCATCAATGTATTCCTTATCACTGTCTCCCTTTTTGCACAAGAGGTAAGACCAGTAAAAAACGTGATTGTGATGATTCCCGACGGAACATCTTTAAGTGTTTACTCCGCCGCACGCTGGTACAAATATTACAACGGTATGGGTGAACAACTCAACATAGACCCCTACATCACCGGCACTGTCAACACCTTCTCCTCCAATGCACCCATCGGTGATTCTGCACCTACAGGTTCAACCTATGCTACCGGTATATTGCAACAGGCGGGTAATGTGGCTATCTATCCCGAAGTATCGGAGAATGATCTTATCGAAGTAGATGGATCACGTGCCTTTCAACCTGCGGCCACCATACTGGAAGCCTCTAAGATTGAAAAAAACAAATCTGTGGGGCTCGTGGTGACCTGTGAGTTTCCTCATGCTACACCTGCTGACTTCTCAGCGCATCATTACAACAGAGGGAACTACAAGGCGCTGGCACCTCAGATGGCTTATCAGAATCTGGATGTGATGTTCGGTGGTGGCAACGGTATCCTAACTGACGATATCAAACAACATTTCAGCAACAACGGCACCACCCTTATTCAGGACGACAGAGACGCACTGCTCAGCTACAATAGTGAGGGGAAAGTGTGGGCTCTCTTTGGAGAGAAAGCACTACCCTATAATATTGACAGGAATCCCGACAAAGTACCCTCCATTGCAGAGATGACGGTGAAGGCTATCCAGCTGTTATCGAAAAATGAAAACGGTTTCTTCCTGATGGTGGAAGGTAGCCAGGTGGACTGGGCTGCCCACGGCAACGACGCATCCACCATGATCAACGAGTACCTTGCTTTTGATGAGGCGGTGGGTAAAGCGATGAATTTTGCACGCAATGATGGCAACACGGCTGTTATTGTGCTCTCCGACCATGGTAACAGTGGTTTCTCCATTGGCAGTAACAACTGCCCGGGTTATAGCCGTATTCCAATTGAACAACTGTTTGGTGCCATCTCTAAATACAAGCTCAGTGCCAATGGTCTTGAATCGGTGATGATCAAAAGCAAACCTGATAAGTTCAGATCACTTTTTAAGGAATACACCGATATCGAGCTTACCGATGAAGAGCTGGAGACATTGCTCTCTTCCAAGAACTACAAAGAAGCCGATTATACAAAAGTGGGCACCAGCAACAATCTGGCTCACAATATTGTAAACATAATGAACTCACGCACCTGTTTCGGGTTCACCACCAGCGGACATACCGGTGAAGAGGTGCTACTGGCCGCTTATCACCCACAGGATGATGTTCCGAGAGGAAATGTAAGAAACACCGAGTTAAACAACTACCTCCAGAAGTTAACCGGCCTGGATAGCTCATTACAGGAATATTCAGACAAAATCTTCGTGAAGCATACTGAGGTCTTCTCCGGAATGGACTACTCTATCGACAAGGAAGATGCTGACTTCCCTGTGCTCGTGGTGAAAAAAGGGAACAGAAAACTGGAGATTCCGGCTTTCTCATCAGTGGCTAAAAGGAATGGAAAGTCGTTCGATATCGGCTCGGTAGTGGTCTATATCGATAAAAACGATACCTTCTATCTGCCGAAAGAGCTGAGAGATAAACTGTAAAGAGGAATCATTCCTGTTTGTCACAAAAAAAAATCCACTGCATGGTGGATTTTTTTTTGTTTCATTTCACTTCCTCCTTTTTAATCGTTACATCTCCCTGAAATGAGATGGGTTGTCTGTTAACATCATTCACCGTGAGACGGGCGGAACCGTTCTCCCAGATATCGAAACTGAATGACACCGGACGGTCAAGATCAAGTATGGCAATCTCAACGATCCAGTTCCCCTTGCGTTTTCCCGGTACAAACCTGTACTGAAAATCGGTGCTGGTGAAAATAAACCCTCCCTCACGCGGATCCATTGGTGCACGGTAGGCACGTCCGTAATAGGGCAGGTATGCCCTGATGGTATCGAGTGAGATCTTCACATCATAATAGGGAGAGAGATAAACGGATCTGTAGCCGGTGGGATAAGCATAGGTGGCATCAAAGGTAAAGGTGGAGTTCACCACCCCATCTCTCAGCTCTGCAGCCAGCTTCTCTTTTTCGGCCGCTGACTGCGTGGTGCCGCAAGCCTGAAAGACAAGCAGGAAAAAGAACAGGCCGATTACGCAGAATAATAATTTTTTCATTTTTTTGCCCTCCTCTTGGTTTTTTTATAAATCGTCTGAAGCAGAATGCAAAAAGCAACTGGTTACATTTACATGCAATCTATCATATAAACAGTGAGATGTGCGAAAATGTTTTACCGGGGGAGAAGCAGACCGGGGAGCAGATGCGAGAGATAGAGCAACAGCATCAGCAATGAAGAAACATACCCAACAATGATATTGGCTTTAGAGACTGTCCTGGTGTAGAAGTAAGCGTTAAGATAGGATATAAGCGCGATGCTGAGCGTGAGGAAGAAGAGGGTAGTGTTCCAGAAGAGCACCTGCAACAAGAGAAGAAAAACGATCAAAAAGACGATTAACTGCATAAAGGAGAGGGTGAGCACTTTGTCGCGGCTGTAGGTTCTGATACTGAAATACATATTCGATACAAAAAAGAGGCCGATAAGCACGACAGCCACCCACTCCGCAAAGGTAAAAACGGGTACAGCGGGCAGCGAGAAGGTGGCATAAGCCAGGAAAGGCTGAAGGAAACCCGGGATATCGTCATAAAGAAAATAGAGAGAGAAGAGCGAAACATAGATAAGCAGAACGCCGAACACGGATGAGAGGAACGACCTGAACTGGTAGCCCCGCATCGACCGCTCACCTCTCCACCAGAGAGGCAGAAGCGCCAGAGTGTACAACTGAAATAGCGACGCCACAGCTATCAGCACCCCTGCACGGAAGGAGTAGAGGTAGGAATTAGGCTTCTGATAAGACCTCAGCAAAGGGGGAAAAGCAAACAAAATAAAGATGACAGAGATGTAGTCACCTCTCATCACCAGAAACCAGGGATGCAGAGAGAACAAAAAGAGGGGCACGACAAAGGGGAGAGTGGAGCGTGAACGGATAAGGGCGAACCGGCTGTTCACATAGGAGATAATCCATGCAATCAGGAAAACAGAGATTGTGGAAGCGGCGAAAGATACCACCGGATCAGCAAACAGATGAGCGATATATCTCCAGAGGAAACCGTTGTCCGTGAAAGAAGGCTCCGGCATCCCGGTCGAATAAAAGAGGAGAGCACGCATGCCAATGATCACCAGTGAGGTGATCAGGGAGATAAACCGCCCCTCAACAATAGATGTGCGGAATGTTCTGACAACAGCACGCATTGGTAAATGATTCTATTTATTGATTGAGAAGATCAGAGCCGATATCTTTTCGGAAATAGCACTTCTCGTAGCTGATCTTCCCTATGTTCTTATAGGATCTGTCCAGCGCCTCCTCCATCGTTTTGCCGTAAGAGGTGACAGCCAGGACACGACCTCCGGCAGAGACAACCTCATCATCAAGGTGTCTTGTCCCTGCATGAAAGACAATACTGTCCAATACCTTGTCAAGACCCACTATCTTTTTCCCTTTTTCGTAAGCTTCGGGGTATCCGCCGGAGACCATCACAACGGTTGTGGCGAAGCGATTGTCAATAACCAGCGTCTTCTTATCCAGTGTTTCAGTTGTTACGCCAATAAACAGCTCCAGCAGGTCCGATTTGATGAGCGGCATCACCACCTCTGTCTCAGGATCACCCATCCGTACATTGTATTCTATCACCTTCGGTTCACCCTCCACCCTGATCAGTCCCAGGAAGATAAAACCCTTATAATCGATCCGCTCTTCCCGCAGACCCACAACGGTAGGTTCCACGATCTGTGTGCGTACTTTTTCCATAAAATCGTTATCGGCAAAAGGTACGGGAGAGACAGCCCCCATCCCTCCGGTATTCAATCCGGTGTCACCATCACCAACGCGTTTGTAATCCTTGGCTACAGGAAGTATCTTGTAGGAGCGTCCATCGGTCAGCACGAACACGGAGCACTCAATCCCCGACAGGAACTCCTCAATCACCACCTTGTTGCCTGCCTTGCCGAACTTACCGTTAAGCATCTCCCAAAGCATCTGCTTTGCTTCATTCACATCGTTGATGATCAGCACCCCTTTTCCGGCAGCAAGGCCGTCTGCTTTCAGCACATAAGGAGAAGGAAGAGAATCGAGAAAATCGTTCCCCTCACTGACGTTATCGAGTGTGACTGTTTGGTATCGTGCGGTGGGAATCTGATGACGCATCATGAACTCTTTTGCGAAATCCTTGCTCCCTTCCAGCTGAGCCCCTTTCCTGGAGGGTCCTATCACTGCAATATGACAGATATCCTCATCGTCACGAAAAAAGTCATAGACACCGTTCACCAGCGGATCCTCGGGACCAACAACGATCATGTCAATATCGTTGTTGAGAGAGAAACGTTTCATCGCTTCGAAATCGGTCACCTCAAAGGGGACGTTGGTACCCAGCATAGCCGTACCGGCATTGCCGGGTGCAATATAGAGATTATTCAGATAACCGCTCTTGCGTATTCTCCACGCCATCGCGTGTTCACGGCCTCCGGAGCCAAGTAGAAGGACATTCATAATGCCAATGGATCAATTACAAAATTATTATTTTTCGCGCTCGCAATGATAACGGGCAACAAGCCACAAAGCTACTAAAAAAAATCAAGAGAGAGAGAACCTCTAATGAAAAATGGAGATAATGATGGCAGAAACGAAGAAAAAAAGTAGCATTAAGTAGGAAACAACTATCTTTGTAGAATTAAAAAACAGAAGATGAACAACAACAGAATATGCAACCTGTTCGGCACCGGTTACCCTGTGATCCAGGCCGGGATGGTGTGGTGCAGCGGCTGGAGACTCGCCTCGGCAGTGAGTAATGCCGACGGACTGGGCTTGATAGGAGCCGGGTCGATGCACCCTGACATGTTACGTGAACATATACGCAAATGCAGGGCAGCCACCGGTAAACCGTTTGGCGTGAACATCCCGTTGATGTATCCTCAGATTGAGGAGATCATGCAGATAGTGTTGGAGGAGAAGGTGAAGATCGTCTTCACCTCTGCCGGCAATCCGAATACATGGACATTGAAACTGAAAAGTGAAGGCATCATCGTGGTACACGTTGTCTCCAGCTCAAAGTTCGCCCTCAAGGCGGAAGAAGCAGGCGTCGACGCTATCGTGGCGGAAGGGTTTGAAGCAGGCGGCCATAACGGTCGTGAAGAGACCACCACACTCGCTCTTATACCGCAGGTGAGGATGGCGACAACGCTGCCACTGATCGCTGCCGGCGGTATTGCCTCGGGTGAGTCGATGGCTGCCGCCTTCGCCCTGGGTGCCGAGGGGGTACAGGTGGGTACACGCTTTGCACTAACCACAGAGAGCTCCGCCAGCGACGCTTTCAAACAGAGGTGCATCACCCTGAACGAGGGAGACACACTCCTTTCGCTGAAGAAGGTGAGTCCCACACGATTAATCAGGAATGCGTTCTTCAGTCAGGTACAGGAGCTGGAGGAGCGGGGGGCGACTGCAGAGGAGCTGCGTGAGTTGCTGGGTCGCGGTCGCTCCAAAAGAGGTATCTTTGAGGGTGATCTCACCGAAGGAGAGCTGGAGATTGGTCAGATTGCCTCACAGATCAGAGAGATCATACCTGCCGCAGAGGTAATGAAAGAGATAATCGGGAGCTATAACCGAACCCTGATAAGATTATCTGATAAAACATTCTGAAATTTAATCCTGAAAAGAAAACCTTCATCCGGGATTAACCGGCAAGAGAACCCATATCGATATGCATAAACAATCTTTTTTTATCCTGTTTTTTATCTTTTCGTTCATGCTCTCTGCCCAGCATGAGAAACAGTTCTCCCTGGAAGAGTTAATTCCCGGAGGGAAACAGTACGCCAATTTTAATCCCCGTATCCCCGTTCAGTTTCAGTGGTACGGGAACAGACTGGCTACTATCGGAAACGACTCTGTCTGGTTGATAGATAATCCGGGCAGGAGCCAAAGAAAAAAAATCATCCTCACATTCAAAGAGTTGGAGGAGGGACTGGAGCAGAGTGAAAACAAGATTCATGGTCTCACCTTCTCACCCGAAGGCAGCTCCGTGTTAAGGTTCCACACCTCTCGCGGTTCCGGGTTGTTTGATCTGGAGAATAAAGAACACCGGGCCTTCTTCAGCTATCCGGAAAAGAGCAAAAACCATATGCTCTCACCCGATCACTCATACATGGCCTACACAATAGAGAATAATCTCTTCATTGCTGACAAGAATGGAAAAGAGTGGGCTGTTTCCAATGAGTGTAACAGGGGTATCATTTACGGTCAATCGGTTCACAGAAAAGAGTTTGGGATCACCGGCGGCATCTTCTGGTCGCCTTGCGGCAAGAAGATGGCATTCTACAGAATGGACGAGACCATGGTGAGCGATTACCCGCTGGTGGATGCATCGGCAAGGGTGGCCGAAGTGAAGAACAGCAAATACCCGATGGCGGGAATGACCAGTCACCGGGTGACCATCGGCATTTTCGACACGGAAACAAAAGAGACCACTTGGCTGAAAACCGGGGAACCGGATGATCATTATCTCACCAATATTGCCTGGAGCCCCGACGGGAAGGCACTATACCTGGCCGAACTCAACAGGGGACAGAACCGTATGAAGCTGAACAGATATGTTACTGCCACAGGTGATCTCGATAAAACACTCTTCGAAGAGAGTCATCTTAAGTATGTAGAGCCCGAGAACCCTGTTCTCTTCGTGAAAAAGGAGGATGAGAGGTTTATCTGGCAAAGCAAGCGAAACGGCTACAATCATCTCTACCTCTATGATACTTCGGGGAAGCAGCTTAAACAGCTTACCGACGGGACCTGGGAGGTGACCGGGGTGATAGGATTCGACGAGAAGGGAGAGAACCTCTACTTCATCGCTACACTCCCCTCTCCCATTGATCGACACATCTGCAGTGTGACACTGAGGAGCGGGAAGATCACGCAACACACCACCCTGCCGGGAATGCACTCCGCCGCACTGAGCGCATCGGGCAGGTATCTGACAGACCGCTATTCATCGCACGACAACCCCGGGAGGATCGATCTGATAGAGACCCGTACCGGCAAAACCACCCTCCTCTCCCAGGCTAAAAACCCGTTCCGGGGGTTCAGCATGCCAACGGTGGAGATGGGAACGGTGAAAGCGGCAGACGGCACATCGGATCTTTACTACCGGCTGGTCAAACCGGCCGGTTTCGACGCATCGAAGAAATACCCAGTGGCGGTCTACGTCTATGGCGGCCCCCATTCACAGATGGTGAGTAACCGGTGGCGATACGGCTCGGGAGGCTGGGAGACACATATGGCGCAGAATGGATATATTGTATTCGTAATGGATAACCGTGGTACAGCCTACAGGGGACTCGAATTCGAGAACGTCACCCACCGGCAACTGGGCGTGGTGGAGGCCGAAGACCAGATGAAAGGTGTGGCGTTCCTGCAGTCGCTGCCCTACGTGGATAGTGAACGTATGGGCATCCATGGCTGGAGCTACGGAGGGTTCATGACAATCAACATGCTTCTCCGTTACCCCGGGGTGTTCAAAGTGGGTGTTGCAGGTGGTCCCGTGACCGACTGGAAATATTACGAGGTGATGTACGGTGAACGCTATATGGACACACCCGCAGAGAACCCCGAAGGATATGAAGAGAGCAGCCTGCTGAACAAGGCGGACCGGCTGCAATCGCGCCTGCTGATCATTCACGGCGATGAAGATCCTACGGTAGTGATGCAAAACAGCATCCAATTTATGAAAGCGAGCATAAAAGCAGAGAGACACCCTGACTTCTTCATCTATCCCGGACATGGACACAATATGTTGGGCCGTGATAGGGTGCATCTGCACCACCACATCACACGTTATTTTGAGGATTTCATTCCACAGGATTGATGACCGTGAAAAGGAGGTGCTGCAGCTGCCGGATAAATCCTAAAAACTTATTACCTTTGCATTCACTATGCAATACAAACTATTCCCATCGGATCGAATCTCATTCTTCAGCCTTAGCAGCGGCAGTTGTGGCAACTGTTACTACCTGGGCAATGCGCACTACGGCATCCTTATCGATGCCGGACTGGGTCCGCGGGTGATCAGAAAACGACTTGCCGAATATGGGATTGAGCTATCCTCAATCATGGCGATTCTGATCACACACGATCACTACGATCACATCAAATCGGCCGGGTATCTGGGTGAGAAAATGCATATCCCCGTTTATGCCACACGTGATGTGCACCGTGGAATCGATAACTGCCCAATGATACATAACAACCTCAACGGTTCATCCAGATATATAGTAAAAGGAACACCTTTTCAGATTGAAGACTTACGCATTACACCGTTCGATGTGCCACACGACAGTAATGACAATGCCGGCTATTTCTTCGAGTTTAATGGAGAGAGAATGACGCTGGTAACCGACGTGGGTGCCATTACCGATGAGGTGGCTTATTATATCAGTAAAGCCAACCATCTGGTGATTGAGAGCAACTACGATGAAGAGATGCTCCAAAACGGAAGTTACCCTTTTTACCTGAAGCGCAGGATCACCTCCGGCACAGGACACCTGAGCAATCGACAGACAGCGGAGTTTCTTGCCAACAATTTCACCTCCGATCTGCGCAATATCTGGCTCTGTCATCTGAGCGGTGACAATAACAATCCCCAGCTGGCCTACAACACAATGAAAGAGCATCTATCACAAAAAGGTATTGAGGTGGGGCAACATGTCGCATTACAGGTGCTGGAAAGAAACGTATTATCGAAAAAAACAGAATTCTAGTTTTTGAACCATGCAGTTAGCACCTATCCTTTTGTTTACATATAATCGTCCGCTGCACACACGTCAGACGCTGGAAGCATTGCTGAACAACGACCTGAGCAGCCAGAGCGAACTTTATGTTTTTTCGGACGGCTATAAAAACAATCAAGACAGAAAAGAGGTGATGGAGGTGCGTGAGCTGATACGTTCCATAGATGGTTTCAGAGAAGTACATATCATTGAGAACAGGCAAAATCTGGGACTGGCAAAGAATATTATTGAGGGTGTAACACAAATTGTGAACAGGCATGAAAAGGTAATCGTGCTGGAAGATGATCTGATCACATCCCCCCACTTCCTCACTTTCATGAACGAAGCGCTGGAAAAATTCAAAGATGCAGAGAAAATTGGACATATTCAGGGTTTTTGTTTCCCTATACAGGGTCTGCCGGATACGTTTCTGATAAAATGGACAGGCAGCTGGGGCTGGGCAACATGGAAAAGAGCGTGGCAACAGTTCAACCCCGACGGCAAAGCGCTGTTATCAGAGATTGAAAGAAGAAAATTAAGCAAAACGTTCGATTTCAACGGGAGTTACCCTTACACACGCATGTTACAAAGACAGGTGAATGGTGAAAACGACTCCTGGGCAATTCGCTGGAACGCCTCTCTTTTCCTGAAAGATATCCTCTCGCTCAACGCCGGAAAATCGCTTGTGATGAACATTGGTTTCGACGGCAGCGGCAGTCACTGCGGACCGGACATTATCTATAACACCAGTTTGCATCACGGTGAATTGATGACAGACTTAAGCGAATTGCGAGAGAACAAAACGGCACGCAAGGCATTTGAGAAGTATTACGGACGAACAAACTCGTTCACTGCAAAAGTAAACAGAAGAATAAACCGTTTTTTGAGAAGCAGTTAACGCATGAACATACTCATCATCAGCACATCTGATATTCACGGAGGAGCAGCCATCGCTTCTTCCCGGCTGATGAACGCGTTACTCTCACGGGGGGAGAAGGTGAAGATGCTCGTGCGTGATAAACGTTCAGACCACCCTGATGTGATCTCCATCGGCAACAAACAGCAGAACAGGCTGAATTTTTACCGGGAACGGGCTATCATCTTTCTCCATAACAGACTGTCGAAAAAAAACCTGTTCGATATCTCCATCGCGAACAGCGGAATCTCTATCACAGAGCATCCTGCATTCAGAATGGCCGATGTGATTCATCTGCACTGGGTCAACCAGGGGATGCTCTCTCTCAGCGAGATAGCCGCCATCATTACCTCAGGCAAGAAGGTGGTCTGGACGATGCACGACATGTGGCCCTTTACCGGCATCTGTCACCATGCTGCAGGCTGCACCCACTACGAGAAAGAGTGCGGGGATTGTCCATATCTCACTGTTCCCTCCCCTAACGATCTTTCACGGCAACTGTTTGAAAAGAAGATGGCGGCCTATAGTGGCGGCAGGATCACATTCGTAGCCTGCAGCCACTGGCTGAAAGAGCTCGCGGTTAAAAGTCCGCTCACTGCCGGTCATAAGGTAATCGCCATCCCCAACCCTATAGACACAGAAAGCTATTACCCGATGGATAAGCGCGCTCTGCGCAGGAAATTGCAGTTGCCGGCGAGTAGGAAGATCGTGCTGTTCGCCGCTGTAAAAGCATCCGATCCGCGAAAGGGTATGGATTATCTGGTGGAAGCAAGCCGGATCATAGCGCCGCAACACAACGATCTCCTCTTTTTGATTGCAGGAAACAATGGTGAAGAGATTGAAAAGCGTCTCTCGCTGCCTGCAAGGAGCTTGGGCTGTGGCCGTTCGTCCACTTCAACCGGACCCACA
>JAENWZ010000271.1 GCA_016649795.1 Proteiniphilum sp.
AACGAAAGAATGGTGAGCGAAGATGTCTTCACCTCCATCCACGTGGAAGAATTCTCACTGGAAGTACGTGAGACGAAACGCGGACTTGAAGAACTTACCTCCGACATACCCAATGTGAGTGAAGAGGCGACGAAAGACCTTGATGAAAAAGGTATCGTTCGTGTCGGCGCCCGCATCAAACCGGGAGACATCCTTATCGGTAAGATTACTCCCAAGGGAGAATCAGACCCATCACCCGAAGAGAAGCTCCTTCGCGCCATCTTCGGTGACAAGGCAGGTGATGTAAAAGATGCTTCATTGAAGGCTTCGCCATCGCTTAAGGGAGTGGTTATCAACACCAATCTTTTCTCTAAAGCCTCTAAAAAAGGGAAAACGAAACTCTCCAATAAAGCCCTTCTTCCTAAACTCGATGAAGAGTATGAAAACAAAATGGAAGAGTTGAGAAAGGTGCTCATCGACAAGCTGCTGATGCTTACCGAGGGGAAAATGTCGGCAGGTGTGAAGGATTACACCAATATGGATATCGTCCCCAAGGGTGCGAAATTCACGATGAAAATTCTCTCAGACATCGATTTCCAGTCCGTTCAATTGAACAAATGGACTACCGATATGCATAAGAACGAACTGATCCGTTCAACGGTGATCAACTATCTGCGCCGCCACAAAGAGCTCGATTCTGAAGTGAAACGCAAACGTTTTGATTTCACCATCGGGGATGAGCTTCCTTCGGGAATCATGCAGATAGCCAAAGTGTACGTCGCGAAAAAACGCAAGATACAGGTGGGGGACAAAATGGCAGGACGTCACGGAAACAAAGGTATTGTTTCCCGAATCGTACGTAAGGAGGATATGCCTTTCCTTGCCGACGGTACAACCGTAGACATCGTATTGAACCCTCTGGGTGTGCCTTCCCGTATGAACCTTGGACAGATTTTCGAAACTGTGCTGGGATGGGCAGGGAAAGAACTGGGAGTGAAATTTGCGACACCCATTTTCGACGGTGCATCGCTCGATGACCTCACCGTCTGGACAGACAAGGCAAAAGTACCTGCATTCGGGAAGACTTATCTCTACGACGGAGGAACGGGTGAACGCTTCGATCAACCCGCTACGGTAGGAATCATCTACATGCTCAAACTTGGCCACATGGTGGAAGATAAGATGCATGCCCGTTCCATTGGTCCCTACTCACTCATCACACAACAACCATTGGGTGGTAAAGCACAATTCGGGGGTCAGCGTTTCGGAGAGATGGAGGTTTGGGCACTCGAAGCATTCGGTGCCGGTCATATCCTTCAGGAAATCCTTACCGTTAAATCGGACGACGTGGTAGGTCGCTCCAAAGCATACGAAGCCATCGTGAAAGGGGAGGCAATGCCTTCACCGGGCATACCCGAATCACTGAACGTACTGCTTCACGAGCTGAAGGGATTGGGACTTAACATCACCCTCGATTAAAATATTCCGAATCAGACCCATGGGCGTCACATTATGTGACTCCCGGGCTCGGAATAATGATATAAAAAATTCCGATAACTCTTTATACTCATAACATATATGGCATTTAGAAAAGACAATAAAATAAAGAGTAACTTTTCAAAAATTACTATTGGGCTGGCATCGCCGGAACAAATTCTGGAAAACTCTTTTGGCGAAGTGCTGAAACCCGAAACGATCAACTATCGCACTTACAAGCCTGAACGTGATGGTTTGTTTTGCGAGCGTATCTTCGGGCCCGTTAAGGACTACGAATGTCACTGCGGCAAATACAAACGTATTCGTTATAAAGGCATTGTGTGTGACCGGTGCGGTGTGGAGGTGACTGAGAAGAAAGTACGTCGTGAACGCACGGGACATATCCATCTGGTGGTTCCCGTGGCGCACATCTGGTATTTCCGTTCTCTGCCCAACAAGATAGGTTATCTGCTGGGGATTCCCACCAAGAAGCTGGACACCATTATCTATTACGAACGATACGTGGTGATTCAGGCTGGACTACTGGAAGAGAAGGTCAGTAAGAGAGACCTCCTCACAGAAGAAGAATACCTGGATCTGCTGGAAACACTACCCAAAGAGAACCAGATGCTCGAAGGCAGCGATCCCAACAAATTCATTGCGAAGATGGGAGCCGAAGCCATTCTCGATCTGCTTGAGAGATTGAATCTGGATAAACTGGCCAATCAGCTGCGCCACCGTGCCAGCACCGACACATCGCAACAACGTAAAAATGAGGCACTGAAACAACTGCAGGTTGTGGAGGCCTTCCGTGGATCGAAGAACATCAACAAGCCGGAATGGATGATCATGAAAGTGGTCCCGGTAATTCCGCCCGATCTGCGTCCGCTGGTACCGCTGGACGGGGGTCGTTTTGCCACGTCCGACCAGAACGATCTGTATCGTCGTGTGATTATCCGTAATAACCGTCTGAAAAGACTGATCGATATCAAGGCTCCCGATGTGATCCTGCGTAACGAAAAGCGCATGCTCCAGGAGTCAGTGGACTCTCTGTTCGACAACTCACGCAAATCGAGCGCTATCAAGACAGAATCGAACCGTCCGCTGAAATCTCTCTCCGACAGTTTGAAAGGTAAACAGGGACGTTTCCGCCAGAACCTGCTCGGTAAACGTGTGGACTACTCTGCCCGTTCCGTGATCGTGGTAGGTCCGGAACTGAAAATGCATGAATGCGGTATCCCGAAAGATATGGCTGCCGAGCTCTATAAACCGTTTATCATTCGTAAACTGATTGAAAGAGGAATCGTGAAAACGGTGAAATCCGCGAAAAAGATCGTGGATAGAAAAGAACCGGTAGTATACGATATCCTGGAATATGTGATGAAAGGGCATCCCGTACTGCTGAACCGTGCTCCTACCCTTCACCGTCTGGGTATTCAGGCATTCCAGCCGAAGCTTATTGAAGGGAAAGCCATTCAGCTGCACCCACTGGCCTGTACGGCGTTCAACGCCGACTTCGACGGTGACCAGATGGCCGTTCAC
>JAENWZ010000414.1 GCA_016649795.1 Proteiniphilum sp.
AACCTGGTGATCAAAACCTTCAGGGAGCAACAGCGGAAAGAGGGTCCCGGACCTTATCAGTTCCAGCGGAAAACAGAGCGCCAGCTCGACACCCTCAACAACAAGGGTTATGGAAACCCTGTGAACCCGGTAGGGTTGATCGTCTCCTCATTCCGTCCTTCGGACGACGCCAGCACCTTCGGCTTCCTGGTTCCTTCCAACTTCTTTGCCGTCACCTCACTGAAGCAGGTGGCCGAGATTGCGGAGAAAGTGACGAACGACAGGTCGCTGGCAGCTGAGAGCAAGGCGCTTGCCGGAGAGGTGAGTGACGCCCTGCAGAAGTATGCCGTGGTGCAACATCCCAAATATGGGAAGGTGTATGCTTTTGAGGTAGATGGTCACGGCAATGCCTATTTTATGGATGATGCCAACGTGCCCAGCCTGCTGGCCATGCCCTACCTGGGAACAGTGGATCTGAACGATAAGGTGTATCAGAACACCAGGAAGCTGGTGCTGAGTGAAGATAACCCTTACTTCTTCAAAGGGAAAGCAGGCGAGGGTATAGGTGGCCCGCACGTGGGCTATGATATGGTATGGCCCATGAGCATTATCATGCGTGCACAGACAAGCACCAGCGATGAAGAGATCAAACACTGCCTGCGCATGCTGCGTGACACCGACGCCAACACAGGCTTTATGCATGAGACATTCCATAAGGATGACCCCGCAAATTTCTCCAGGAGCTGGTTTGCATGGGCAAACACCCTTTTTGGAGAGCTGATTGTGGAGCTCGATGCAAAAGGAAAGATGAATCTTATTAATAGCTTATAATAAAAGAGACAATGAAGAGAATAAACAGATTTACCGCCACGATGCTCTTGCTGATGTCGGTGGCCACCGTGGGTAAGGTGTCGGCACAGACCTATAACGACCCTGTGGATTATGTGAACATCCTGATGGGTACACAATCAGAGTTCGCCCTCTCCAACGGGAACACCTATCCGGCCATCACACTCCCCTGGGGAATGAATTTCTGGACACCGCAAACACGGAAGATTGGCAATGGCTGGCAGTATGCCTATACCGACAATAAGATCAACGGTTTTAAGCAGACGCATCAGCCCAGCCCCTGGATGAACGATTACGGACAGTTCTCCATCATGCCGATGGTGGACAGGATGGAGTTTGACCAGGAGAAGAGAGCCAGCTGGTTTTCACGGAAGGCAGAGATGGCGAAACCCTATTATTACAGCGCTTATCTTGCCGACTATGATG
>JAENWZ010000327.1 GCA_016649795.1 Proteiniphilum sp.
CTCCTTTACCACTGTTATGCGGGGAGTTACAGGAAAGCATCAACAAAGATCCGATGATGAACAGATAATATCTCATTTCTCTAACAGGTTATTTCAGCTTCTTAATCAGCTTCTTTGCATCTTTCATCCCTTTTTTGTAGGTCTCTTCCATTGTGATGATCTTTCCTCCCTTTTTCATGCTCTGATTGGATGCTTCCATAAAAGTGAAAATCTCGATGGTTTCATTATCAGGGATTGGTGAGATCCCTGTATCGAAGAAGTTCAATATCTCATCGAGCAGACCGCCATACCCTTCATAGGAGCCTACAGGTACCGCACCTTTTTCGGTAATAGCGGTACCTCCATATATCGAGCGACCCTGCTGTATGGCTCTGAAAGTACCTATTCTGCCGTCATCCCATTTGCCCACCACTACGTCGGTGCTGTCGGCAGCCATGCGGTTCACGGAAACACATCCTGTGCCCATCACAGTAAAGAGCATCTCAACACCATGGATGCCATACCATCCGAAATCGGGATGTGTGGGTTCCGGTCTGTGTGGCGAATAACAATCGACACCGTAGATCTTTCCAAACTCACCGTTTCTGAGCTTTAGTGTCTGTTCTACAAACCGAAGCGATGATGCGGAGAAAACAGGCATGTTGTATTGCTTAGCCAGTTCAAAAATGGCCAGTGATTGAGCTAGGGATGCACCCAACGGCTTGTCGATAAACATCCGTTTTCCCGATTTGAACACCTCATAGGCCTGTTCAAGGTGCATATTCCCGTCGTTGGTCTCCAGCATCACACAATCAACCTTCTTGAGAAGCTCCTCAATCGAAGAAACCACTTCAACACCCAATGCTTCAACCTGCTCGATGTATCCGGGTATACGGTCATAACTCGATTTGATTGTTCTGGACCCGTGGGGATATGCCGCAACAATTTGATACTTTTTGTGTTTCTCTTTCTGACCATCCGCGTTGAGAAATTTGGTGAAAGCGATTGAATGAGATGTATCCAGACCGATAATACCGATTTTCACTGTCTCCTGTGCTGAGAGGATAGATCCGACAGCAAGAAAAAGAGACAAAAGAACAATTTTAATTTTTTTTGTTTTCATATGCTTAATATATTTTCTCTTTATGGTGTATAAAATTCGGAGAATCGACATAGTCAATTGACTCTCTAATTGATTTGTAATAATGATGAACTGTCAGCATCCAAATAGAGAAGCGCATCCTTTTTTGTTCTGAGAATGGTTGCCGGACATTCTTCCGTAACCGGGTCGTTTAAGGTCTTACGTACTGCTTCCGCTTTTAATTGGGTAGGAACCGTGCAGAACATATATTGGCCTTTTATCAATGCCGGAATGGTGAGGGTAAAAGCCTTCACCGGAACCAGTTCGATCTTCGTAAAGCAATTGTCATTCACCTGTTGTTGCCTGCAAGTCTGTTCCAGATTCACTACCTTCACCATCTTCGGGTCATTGAAGTCGGCAACCGGAGGATCGTTGAAAGCGATATGTCCGTTTTCACCAATTCCCAGGCATACAATATCTACCGGAAATGATCTCAGGAGCGTTGAGTAACGGTGGCATTCCGACTCAGTATCAGTGGCTGTGCCATCAATATAATAGACACTCCTGAACGGTACATTTCCAAACAATGCACTTTTAAGGAAATTACCAAATCCTTGTGGAGCCTCTTTATCGAGTCCGATGTATTCATCCATATGAAAAGCATTGATTCGATTCCAGGGGATGGTAACATCATTGACAAGAGCACTCATGAAATCGTTCTGAGAAGGTGCTGCGGCAAAAATCATATTGATCTCTTCCTTTCTCTCCAGAAGTTCGAGAATCTTCGCTGATACATCCAGGGCAGCCGCTTTTCCCATTTCTTCACGCTTAGGAAAAATCCTTACACCCAGCATCTCTTTATGAAAGGAGATAACATTAGTTTTCGTTTCTGTATATAACATTTCCTTCTAAGATTGTGTGTGAGACATGAATATTGTCATCAAAAATTACTAAATCAGCATCTTTTCCTTTTTCGATGGAACCCTTCTGCTGATCTATACGCATGATGCGGGCAGGTGTTAACGTCAACATTTTAACCGCCTCTACCAATGGCACTCCTGCTATCTCTACCATGGTTCTTATCAAGCGATCAGTGGTAGCCACACTCCCTGCAAAAGCCGTACGATCCAGCAGTTTAGCAACACCATCTTCAATAATCACCTTTTGTCCTTTCTCAAGACTTCCTAAAATGGA
>JAENWZ010000303.1 GCA_016649795.1 Proteiniphilum sp.
CTATTCCCGAGATGATACCGATAAAAGTAATGAGCCATCCCTCATATAGAAAGATGCGTGACACCAGGCTGTTGGAAGCTCCCATATTTTGGAGGCCTTTTATATCGTCGTGTTTCTCAACAATAAGCATCGACAGGGATCCTACCACGTTGAAGACAGCGATAAGCAGGATAAATGCAAGGATCAGAAAAGTGACCCACTTCTCTATCTGCAGCATACGGTACGATTCTCGCTGTTGTTCATACCGGTCTTCCACCACATACTGATCTCCCAGGATACGTTGCATCTCTCTCTTCACTTTCTTCACGGATGCGTCAGGAGTTAGCTTTATATCAAGTGATGTCACCTCGTTCTCGTAGTCAAACAGTTCTCTCGCCAACTCGATCGGAATGATGGCCATCTGCTCATCATACTCAGGCTGATTGAGGCTGAAGACACCGCCGATCTGGGAATATCCGGTGGTAAATGCGGCTGATGGGTTGGCCAGGTTCACTCGCACATCCCGCTTGGGTGCATATATCTCGATGGGGTTGATGAATCCGGGGCGTGCACCGAGGGTGATGGCCAGTCCTGCTCCCAGTGTAGTGTAATCCACCACATCTTCACGCAATTTAAATGAACCGTCCACGATCAGCCGGTTCATGTCAGTCATCAGCCTGAACTCTTCCGAGACACCTTTCACAACGACAGGCATCTGTTGCTCTTCAAACTTGAAGAGTGCATTCTCTTCCAGTGACTCTGAGATAAGCAGTATCCCGGGCAGCTGCAGCGCCTCCTCAAAGGCGGGTGTTTGGTAGTCGAACACTTTCCCCTCTTTCACCGATATCTTCAGGTGGGGATCGAATGCACTGAACATTCCCTCCACAATACCGCCAAAACCATTGAAGACAGAGAGGACAGTGACCATAGCCATTGTAGCAATGGCAATACCGCACACAGAGATAGCAGAGATCACATTGATGGCATTGTGTGATTTCTTTGAAAAGAGGTATCTCCGTGCTATGAAAAAGGATACGTTCAATCTGCTGCTTTTAATCGTCTTTAAGCAATCTGTCTATGTTTTCGATATAATCGAGTGAATCATCGAGATGAAAAGTTAGTTCGGGAATCACACGAAGCTGCTTGGCCACGCGTTTACCCATGTCAAATCGAATTGTTTTCACATTTTCGTTGATATTTACAATCAACTCTTTGGCTTTCTCCGGAGGGAAAATGCTCAAATAAGCATGCGCTACCCCCAGATCGGGTGATACCCGCACGTTGGTCACCGATATAAAGACCCCGTGCATCTTCTTGGTATCCAGCAAAAAGATCTCACTGAGCTCTTTCTGTATCAACCGGTTTATTTTCTGTTGTCTGTTCGAATCCATCCTTTACTTTTTTTTCTGATAAGCGTCAATCCGTCGCGGAGAGGCAAAATCACCTTTTCCACACGGTCATCACCCGCCAGTTTATCATTAAACTCTTTTATGCCTTTTGTCTGCCAGTCGTTACTTTCGGACTCTTCCAGTACTTTCCCGTGCCAGAGAGTGTTGTCTGCAAGGAGAAAACCTCCTTCTTTAATTTTTGGAAGTGTTGATTCATACACACTCCAATACTCTCTTTTATTGGCATCGATAAAAACCATGTCAAAATATTCATCCCCGAAACAGGGTATGATCTCAACGGCATCACCAATGTGCAGGGTGATTCTCTTACCAAAGGGTGAGCGACTGAGATTGTGACAGATCATATCCTCCATCTCTTCGTCGATCTCAATAGTATGCAGCTCTGCATCATTCTCCAGCCCCTCGGCGATAGATAACGCCGAATATCCGGTGTAGGTGCCGATCTCGAGTACCCTCCCGGGGCGAATCATCTGAACAAGCATCTTCAACAGGCGTCCCTGCAGATGTCCCGACACCATTGCCGGATGCAACAGCATCACATGCGCTTCACGCTGCATCTCTCTCAGCAGTTCCGGCTCATCATCAATATGCGCAAGTATATATTCTTCTATTGATCCTGTCATTCCTTTTCTCACCCTCTCCATGAGGGAGTTAACTCTTACTCAGTATAGTCAGGGAGATTGTATTTCTCCTTGGCTTCGAGAATCCTCCATACTTCGGAGATCTCCAGATAGGTGGTCCCCCCTACTTCACCAAAGCTACCTCCCAAATAAGCAACCCTGTCTTTCGGCTCAATCAATTTCCTTTCAATCAATCGCCTGATCGCCTTAACGAAATAGGCCCGTCTGCTCTCCTTGGTGCTTCCGTCACCCTTACCGTGCTGATACTCTGCCAAAACACCATAGGAGAGTGCCAGCTCACGCGCCAACCGCTCAGTAGTGGTGATGGCATAGATGGGACTCTTCCCGCGGAATGCAGCCAGCACACGGGCTGTCTTGCCTGTATGACTATCTGTTACGATAGCTTTCACATTCAATCGTATGGATGATTTCACCGCCTGCTTGGCAAGGAACTCCGTTACCTCACGGTCGTCCTCAGGATTGTAAGGAACACGTATATCATTCTCCGACAGCTTGGTCAGTTCAGCTTC
>JAENWZ010000382.1 GCA_016649795.1 Proteiniphilum sp.
AAGAGGAGGCACGAAAACGGATTGTTGCCGTCACTGACGCATCCAAAGGTGCTCTTCGCGCACTGGCTACAACAGAGCGGTACAAAACATTTGTTATCCCCGATAACGTGGGGGGACGCTACTCGGTACTCACACCTGTGGGTCTGCTTCCGATAGCCGTAGCGGGAATAGACATCCGCAAACTGGTGGGTGGAGCCCTTGAGATAGAGAAAGCCACTGATCCCGCTGCCGCGTTCGACTACAATCTGCCGGCCATCTACGCAGTGATTCGCAACGAGCTCTACAAACAGGGCAAGAAGATCGAGATCATGGTGAACTACCATCCCAAACTGCACTTCCTGTCCGAATGGTGGAAACAACTTTTCGGTGAAAGTGAAGGAAAGGAAAATGTAGGTATCTTCCCGGCTGCGGTCGATTTCACCACCGACCTGCACTCCATGGGTCAATGGATACAGGAGGGGGAACGCACCATCTTCGAGACAGTGATCTCCATCAAAGAGCCGAACAAAAAAGTAAAGATACCGCACGACGAGAGAGACCTCGACGGACTCAACTTCCTGGAAGGGAAACGGGTGGACGAGGTGAACAAGATGGCGGAACTGGGTACCCGCATCGCCCATGTGGACGGCGATGTTCCCAACCTGTTGATTGAACTTCCCGCACTGAACGAGAAATTTGTCGGTCAGCTCATCTATTTCTTTGAGAAAGCATGTGGCATCAGCGGTTATCTGCTGGGTATCAACCCATTCAATCAGCCCGGCGTGGAAGCATACAAGAAAAACATGTTCGCCCTGCTGCAGAAGCCGGGCTACGAGGAAGCCACGAGAGCGATCAAAGCAAGACTGTAATGCAATAATACAATTGAAAACCGCCTGGCCGCCCTTAAGCGCTCTTGCGGTTTTTTTTATTCTATCATGATTTATTTATTAAAAACATACTTACAAAACAACCACTATAACAATTTCAACCTGAAAGCTGTCATTTTCGATATGGACGGGGTGCTGTACAACTCCATGCCGGCACACGATCAGTCATGGCGCCATACAATGGACGAGTTCAACCTGGAGCACGAAAAGGATGAGTTTTACCTCCATGAAGGGAGGATCGGGAGATCGACCATCGACATCGTTTTTCAGCGAAACCTGCAACGGGATGCCACAGACGAGGAGGTGAAAGAGATCTACGCCCGCAAAACGGAACTGTTCCGGCAATACAACAGCGGGGAGACTATCCCCGGCGCAAAGCAGGTGGTCGACTTTGTGAAAGAAAAAGGGTTGAGACCGATGCTGGTCACAGGATCCGGCCAGCCTTCACTGCTGGACCGGCTGGACACACATTTTCCCGGCATCTTCACCCCCGAAACAATGGTGACGGCATTCGACGTGGTAAAAGGCAAACCCGATCCGGAGCCCTTCCTTAAAGGACTGGAAAAAGGGGGCTATCTGCAGTCCAACCAGGCTATCGTGATAGAGAATGCACCGCTGGGCATTGAGGCCGCTGTCGGGGCAGGGATTTTCACCATTGCTGTGAACACGGGACCTCTTCCC
>JAENWZ010000149.1 GCA_016649795.1 Proteiniphilum sp.
CGAAAGCTACTACAGTAACCTCATCTAATTCGCTTGTTTTATCTTCCAATTTTATATCTATGGTGGTGCGATTCTCCACATCAATAATCAGGCTTTTCATTCCAAGAAACGAAAAAATAAATTGGTCAGATGGCTCAGCATCAATTACATAGTTTCCGTAATTATCAGTTATAACTCCTTTGGTTGTTCCAACTATAGTAATGGTTGCTCCCGGCAATGGTTGGTCACTCTGATCTGTCACCTTCCCGCGGACAGTTATGCTACCTTCCTGAGCCTGTAGTTGATTGGTCAGTAGTAAGGACAGAAATAAAATTAATAGCTGAAAACCTGTTCGATAACTCAGGTTTCCGATACAAAACTTTTTTTTCATCTTTGTTTAAGTGTTAAGTTAATTAATACTGAGTTTTTGAATTGGAAGGGGGATTCGCTGTCCTCCTTCTTTTTGAGAGAGTATAATTAGTTTTCATATTGAATATCTTTAGAATTAAAAATTACCTTCGGTGGAATGCTTGCAAAACGCATGGTTTCGTAGGGTTTCTTTTCCCCGGTGCGTATACGTGCTCAAAAAAGTTATTATAATAAAGAAAGCTGCTTGACTTAACCATTGATGTTTCATGTGTGTTCAGTTTAATCAGGTTGATCCATTCATCTTTCAGTGAGCTTTCCGTTTTCACACCATTCGAAGAAACCTATTTCATTCAATTCTTTTTCGTATTGTTTGAATTCGGCAGTAGAGAGATTGCGTGCCGGTGCCCGAAGCGGACCACAGTCAAGGCCAATCATTTTCATCACTGGTTTTCCGCCAATAACGCCGCCACCATGCCTAATCAGAATATCTATAAACCTGACCGACTGAAACTGAAGATCACGAGCTCGTTCTATATCACCCTTTTGAAAAGCTCCAATCAAATTTCGGTACAAAGTCGCCATGTAGTTAAATGTACTCCCAACAGCAGCCTCCACTCCGACACTCAATCCACACAATAGCTGTTCATCAAAACCATTCAGAATATCCCACTTGCCGTTATCGACCCGAATACATTGTAACATTTCCATCATGTTTCCATGAGTGAATTTGATTCCAGCCAGGTTAGGAATTGCCCACTGAGCCTTTTCCAAAAAATCGGTCATGGAAAGCCAAACTCCTGAAACCGTGGGAATGTGATAGTAATAAAAAGGCAATTCCGGAGCTCCCGCTGCGACTTCAATGCAAAAGCGAATCAAGTTGTCCACATTTTCAGGTTTCAAAAAAATAGGTCCCATACATCCCACTGCAGATGCTCCAATCTTTTGTGCATGTTTGGCTAAATCCTTCGATTGGGTGTACGACGTGGTTCCGACATGAACGATTACCTTAAAATCAGGTGTTTGTTCTTCCACCCATTGTTCAGCGACGGCCATCCGCTCATCTGGTGTCATCAGCATTCCTTCCCCTGTTGTTCCACAGACAAAAACACCATTCAACCCGTCTTTTTTTAGTTTCGCGGCGTACGGAGCAATCATTCCCATATTGAGTGAGCCATCCTCAAACATAGGAGTAAATGGTGCTGCTATTAATCCTTTTAATTTCTGCATTTATTTTATTTTCTAAATGATGTTAGTACTTAGATTTGCCCTGAATGAGCCGGCAAAGACTGTTTACGCATTATCAATATTATTATTTATCCTCAGATCTCGAGAGGGCGGTTTTTATTTTTCTCCTGTCTTTTGTTGTCGGTTAACGTTGTTTTTTTTGCTGATAAAAATTTTATATACCTCGAAATGCTGCTCGAGTGCTTTTCTATAGCTGTCCTCATCATCATCTTTCAGGTAACGCAGCAGATCGCGGTGCGTGACGATGCGTCCCTCTTCTTGTAGTCTCATGTTGATAGGGGCCAGATATTCCTTGAACTTATCTTTCACGAAAGTCATCACGGGATGAACAATATTCTGAAACTCTGCGATTGTTTTGTTACCCGTTATCTTATATAACTTCGTGTGGAAAGCAAATTCACTGAAGGGTGCATACTCGTTATTCTCGTACATGATACCCACCTTCACGATCTCTTCCAGATCCTCCAGATCTTCAGGAGTGATGTTCCTGAAAATATCGTGACATATCCCCACCTCCAGGGCGATACGAAATCCCAGGATATCGAACAGGGCATCTTCGCCTAAGATCCGGGGGTCAACCACACGGCGCATACCTCCCAGGATGGATGGCTCCGTTAGCACCATGCCCCTACGGGTACGTGTCTCTATCATACCCATCATCTTTAGTCGGCTCAATGCTTCCCGGAGTACACTCCGGGCTACCCCCAGTGAGGCAGAGAGCTCCATCTCGTTGGGAATAGGATCCCCTGTCTGAAGATCTTTCTCCCTGAAATAATTCAACAGCTTGTCTTCCACCTGGTCTACAAGGGTAACGGAATTATTCTGTATTTTCAACCTTTCCATGAGTATATAAATTAAATGAATCAGATGGTATGTCCTAATTATATGATTTGTCGGACAAATATAAATGGAATATTTAATTAAACTAAAGGATAGGACTATTTTAACATTAAATCATTGAAAAATTAACATAAATTAGAATAATGGTGTTTTTTTATGTGGTATTTTTAACAATTAGAAGGCTGATGCCAGCGATCAGCGTTCTGTAAACAGCAATCAGTGATCAGTTAAATATGCTTATAATATAGATTCATGCGCTCGATGCGGCCGGAGATCTGGGGTTGATAAAGGTGCCGGAAAAATGATACCCGAAGCGCAGGAAGGTTTTGTTCATCGGGATGGAGGCGAGCCGTGCGATGGTGAAGAGGGTTTGTATGTTCTGTAGCTGCATGGCTTCTTCCATACTCCGGAGCAGCAGACAGGAGAGGCTATGCCCCGTATGTGCACTATCGGTCGCGAAATCGGTCATCTCCGCACTTTGGGTGTCGAAATCGATCTCGGCGGAGGAGAGGGCGGCCAGCTCATCGCCCTTGAAGGCACCGAAGTACTGCACATCCTGCTCCATCATCTTTGCGATATAGGCGGGATCGTGAATGGGGAAGGGGTAACTCTCGAACACCTGCGCGTAGATCTTTGCAATCTGCTCTGCATCGGTTTTCTTCAGCTGTCGGACACTATAGTCTGCCCACTTTTTGCTCTGATCATTCTGTCGCAGCGGTTCTGACAGGAGCTGCCGGAAGCGTGCAAGCTCCTCTTCGGGTTTGTTCGCCAGTCGTGCGGGATCGTTGAAACGGGAGAAAAACAGCGCATCTTCTTCGCCATTGTAGAAACGGGGGATTTGTCCCTCCGTGATGAATCCCTCTTCCAGAAAGCGGGGGGCGAGGCTCCCGGGTACCTTGCAGAAGAGCTTGGTATAGCGCTCTTCCACCGTGAGCTCCTCCATCCGCTGAAAGACGGCGGTGAGGTCCTCCTTCTTCAGTTTCATCAGGTAGACCCGGTCGTTCAGCTTGCCGTGCTGGATGACCGAGCCACTGCCTATATGTTCTATGGTGTCACTCATTATCGTAGCGTCTCTGTAACCGTTCGTTATTCTCAGGGATAAGTGAGACAGTGTCGTTGTCGTTGGAGAGCAGTTTCTCTATTCCTATCGCTTCCATCTTGTCTGCCTCCCTTATATTGAGATCGAGGGTGCAGTGGTCGCAGTCGCGGTCGCAGTTTTTCGCCTCGTAGCTGTCGGGCTCTCTGTAGGTGGTGATCACCCCCTCGTAATTGCGTAGAACGACCTTGTTGGTGGACCAGGAGATGATGTAGTTGGGCATCACCGGTATCTTGCCGCCGCCGCCCGGGGCGTCGATGACATAGGTGGGACGGGCGAACCCGCTGGTGTGGCCGACAAGACTCTCCATGATCTCGATCCCTTTGCCAACGGGTGTGCGGAAGTGGGAGAGTCCCTCGGAGAGGTCGCACTGGTAGAGGTAGTAGGGGCGCACCCTGTTCTGCGCCAGCTTGTGCACCAGGTTACGCATGATGCGGGGGCAGTCGTTCACATCGGCCAGCAGCACCGACTGGTTACCGAGCGGGAAGCCGCCGTCGGCCAGCATCGCCAGCGCCTCGCGGGACGAGCAGGTGAGCTCGTTGGGATGGTTGAAGTGGGTGTTGATCCAGAGAGGCTGGTATTTCTTCAGGATGGATACCAGCTTGTCGGTGACCCTGTAGGGCAATACCACCGGTATGCGTGTGCCGATGCGGACCACCTCGACATGAGGGATGGCAGTGATCTCGGAGAGGAGCCAGTCGATCATCTCGTCGGGCAGCATAAAAGGGTCGCCACCCGAGAGGAGCACATCCCGCACCTGCGGCGTGTTTTTGATATACTCAATACCCTTCTGCATCTGACTCATGGAAGGGATGTATGAGTCGTCACCCACCTTCCGCTTGCGGGTGCAGTGGCGGCAGTACATGGCGCAGAGGTTGCTCACGTGGAACAGCACCCTGTCCGGATAACGGTGGGTGATACCCTCCACGGGGCTGTCCTTCTCTTCCGAGAGGGGATCGCTGTGTTCGGAGTTGAGGGTGGTGAGCTCCTGCACGCTGCCGAACGCCTGCTTGAAGACCGGGTCGTTGCGGAAGTTCTCCTTATGGATGAGTGAGAGGTAGTAGGGGGTGATGGAGAGCGGGAATATCTTGAACGTTTCCTGAAGCTCTTTTCTTTCGCTCTCATCGAAGCGGATGCCGGTCAGGTACTCGAACTGTTCGAGGGTTGTGATGGCATGTTTCAGCTGCCATTTCCAGTTTTTCCAATTAGAGATATCGGAGAGGTCATCGATCTTGTTCGCGATCCCCTCCTGTTTCTTTGTATAAATCATAAATAGATAGTTTTTATTCCTATGCGAACAAATGTATAAAAATTTAACTAAAAATCTGGCATAAATGGTGGTTTTAACTTACTAAATGTAGGAAAGGGTAGCAATAAGCAATAAGCAATCAGCTTTTAGCTTTTGAGGTGAAAGCTTGTAAAGGGCAGCGGTTTGGGGTTGAGCAATTAGTGCTCAGTTCGAAAAAATGATTACCTCTTTTTCCTAAAAAACACAAAAAAAAATCTTATTGTTTTGCAGAGAAAAATAAACAGTATATATTTGCAACATTATTGCATTTGAAATATTGTTGCATTTGAAGGTTGTTTCATTATGACAGTAGAAGAGCTATTACACAAGTACGATTTAAAGAATACAGGTTGCAGGAAGTTTATCCTGGGCGAGATGCTGAAAAGCGATACGGCGCAATCGGAGAACGAGTTGAAGGAGTCCTATCCCGATCTGTTCGACCGCGTGACCTTCTACAGAACGCTGAAGACGCTGGAGGAGCGGGGCATTATTCACAAGATCGTGTTGAACGACAACTCGGTGAAGTATGCACTGAGTAGACATCATCACGAGGATAATCACCTGCATTCCCATTTTCACTGTGAGAAGTGCGACGAGGTGCTTTGCCTGCGTGGTAAGACGCAGTTCGAAGCCGAGCTGCCGCAGGGTTTTATCATGAATGAGGTGTTCGTGGTTATAGAGGGTGTTTGTGCCGGCTGTGGTATTCATTCCTGATAATTCGAATTTGTAATGAACGGACTGTTTGGGGTTATCGGGGGCGTGTCTGCTGCTTATAGAATACCTTCCTGATCATACAGAAATATTTATGAGGATATATTTTGTGCTGTTATTGCTGATGGCAGCAGTTCTGAATGCTTACACGCAGGGATTGTCGGTGAAGGGATATGTACACGATGCGGAGAACGGTCTTTACCTACCCGCGGCTACTCTCTCCCTGCAGCCGGGTGAGAGGTACCTGCAGGCCGACAGTGGGGGGGGCTTCTCGATAGAGGAGCTGGAGCGGGGCAACTACCTGCTGACCGTGCAGTTCATAGGCTGTCTCTTATACACATCTCCGAGCCCACGAG
>JAENWZ010000081.1 GCA_016649795.1 Proteiniphilum sp.
CATGATTCCGACAAGTGGCAGATCCACAATCTGCAGTCTCCTCTCAACTCTTCGGCCGATGATTTTGGGATCACCTTTGAGCAGGATAGAGAGACAGGTTTTCTCAGCTCCAGCCGAAAGGATGTACGGGGCCATGATCACCTCTATTCATTTGCGTTGAATGAGATCAAAATCCTTGTAGAAGGGTTTGTTGTGGACAGGGAAGATCAGTTTATTCCCGGTGCCTCACTCTCCGTGATAGGAAGTGACGGGTCGCAGATGCGGTTTACAACCAGCAGGGAAGGGGAGTATCGTTTTACAGCGGAGAGAGGAGTAGATTACCTTTTTATGGCGACAGCCGAAGGTTTCCTCAATCAGAAACAATCGCTCCGTACATCTTCCGCGGAGAGAGATACACTGTACTATGTCGATTTTGAGATGACCCCTTATGATAAGCCGGTCATCCTGGAGAATATTTTTTATGATTTCAACCGTGCTACTTTACGTCCCGAATCTAAAGAGGAGTTGGATGGGCTAGTCGCATTGCTGACTGATCATCCGGAAATTACCATTGAGCTGACTGCCCATGCCGACCGCAAAGGTGCCGACGAATATAACCGGGATCTATCTTTACATCGTGCTCAGTCGGTTGTCGCCTATCTTACATCCAAAGGAATAGATGGAGAGAGGCTTAAAGCCTCCGGAGAGGGTAAAACACAGCCAAAGAAAGTGAACAGAGTGATTGCTTCCGGTTCTGATTTCCTGAAAGAGGGTGATCTCTTAACAGAAGAATTCATCAAACAGCTCACTCCCCAACAGCAGGAGATTGCAGATCAGATAAACCGCCGGACAGAATTCCGGGTGCTCGGTAACAGATTCCTCACCCCCTGAAAAGAGATTGTCCGAAATTATGTCTATTTTTGTTTGTTGAAGTCACAGCTTTGTTGTGTCTGTAAAACAACAACGAATTGCCGGATGAGGGTATTTATCAGATATTTATTATTACTGACGATCTGCACAGGTGGATTCTGCTCTCTCTCTGCTCAGGAGCTGAATGCGACTGTTAAGGTGAACAGCTCCGCGATACAAGGTACGAACAGGGAGCTCTTCATCTCCCTGGAAGAGGCGTTGCACACCTTTATCAACGGGCGAAGATGGAGTGATGACAATTCCGGGGTAAATGAAAAAATCGATTGCTCTTTTACGCTGGTAATCACTGAAGCTCCTTCTGCTCACTCTTTCCGCGGAGAGCTTTATGTGCAGTCACGCCGCCCGGTGCGGGACGTCACTTTCTCCACTCCTATGCTGAATTTGCGTGACAGGCAGGTCGATTTCGATTATATGGAATATCAGCCATTAGCGTTTGATCCGGGTTATATCAGGGGAAACCTGACAGCAATCATCGCTTATTATGTCTACCTTATTCTCGGACTGGATCAGGATTCCCGATATCCTTCAGGTGGAACAGCCTGTTTCCGGCAGATGGAGCTGATCGCGGCGAATGTGCAGCCATACAGCTGGAGCGGATGGGATATGTATGGCAGTGACAGGAGCCGTTCGGCTATTGCTGCCGCATTCAACGACGGGTCGCTGGAGCCTTACCGCCGGATGTGGTATGATTACCATGCTGCGGGACTGGATGAGCTGAATGGGAGTGCTGACCGGGGGCGGGATACGATGACATCATCTGTAGCGGTAATTTCCTCGCTCTATGCAGAGCGCCCAACAAGCGTGTTGATCACGCTTTTCGGTGATGCGAAACTGGATGAGC
Source organism: Proteiniphilum sp. (assembly GCA_016649795.1). Classification (GTDB taxonomy): domain Bacteria; phylum Bacteroidota; class Bacteroidia; order Bacteroidales; family Dysgonomonadaceae; genus Proteiniphilum. The sequence goes on from JAENWZ010000081.1 coordinate 1,751, forward strand.
TGGTGAATCTCCTATCCCGGGGTACCAGAGAGCAAAAACGGAAAGCCTTTGAGGCGCTGAAGAGGGTGTATCCTTCACGCACCGCAGCACTGGAAAAATTGAGATAAAGGGAGAATATGTTACAATCACTATCCATACAGAATTACGCGCTTATCGATTCGCTTCAGATCACCTTTGATGCAGGTTTTTCTGTGATTACCGGTGAGACCGGAGCAGGTAAATCCATTATCCTGGGTGCACTTTCACTTATTCTGGGTCAGCGGGCTGATGCACGACATATCCAGCAGGGTGAACCCAAGTGTGTGATTGAAGGTGTTTTCGACATATCAGCATACAGCCTGAGACCATTCTTTGAAGAAATGGATTGGGTGTACGACGGTGAGGAGTGTATCCTGCGCCGTGAGATATGGGCCAATGGTAAATCGCGTGCTTTCGTCAATGATTCACCGGTCTATCTGAACGATCTGAAAGGATTGGGGGAGCGGCTGATCGATATACATTCTCAGCACCAGAATCTGTCTCTGAACAATAATCTGTACCAGTTGAACGTGGTTGATCTACTTGCCGGCACGGCCAAAGAGCGTTCGGAGTACACAAAGGCGTTTGCCGGATACCGATCAGCAGAAAAAGCAGTGAACGATCTGCGTCAACAATCCCGTAAAAACAAGGAGGAGGAAGACTACCTCCGTTTCCGTTATAACGCGTTGTCGGAAGCGGCATTAGAGGCTGATGAGCAGGAGAGACTCGAGACGGAGTTGGAAGCGCTCACCCATTCCGAAGAGATCAAGTCGGGACTTTTCGCGGCTACATCGTTCTTGTCGGGAGATGAGCAGAATGTGGAATCGATGTTGCGCTCCGTGAAAGAAGCGCTTGAGGATGTGCAGCGTGTCTTTCCCAAAGTTTCAGAGCTGGTCGCCAGGGTGGAGTCGGCCTATATCGACCTGAAAGATGTGCGAGAAGAGGCATCGCGGTTGTTTGAAGGGGTGGAGTTTGATCCCGCTCGTCAGCAGCTGCTGGAAGAGCGGTTGAGCACCATTTATGACTTGCAGAAGAAACATTCCGTCAACAGTGTCGATGAGTTGATTCAGTTGCGTGAAGAGATGGCTGGTAAGCTGGCTAACATCGATTCACTGGATGAACAGCTGGCTGCAATGGAGAATGAGGCGAAGGAAAAGGAGGCTATCATGCTGGCCAAAGCGGGTCTGCTGAGCAAAAAGCGACAGGCAGCCATCCCTGTTTTAGAAAAAGAGCTGATTGAGAAGCTGACCTATCTGAAGATGCCTAACACACGTTTTCGCTGTGAGCTCAAACCAAAACATATCCCGGATGTCACCGGGAAGGACAGTGTGCAGTTTCTTTTTTCAGCCAATAAGAACAGTGCACTGCAACCTGTTTCCCAGATCGCATCGGGGGGTGAGATATCGCGTCTGATGCTCTGTATAAAAGCGATGATTGCAGGTGCAACGGCTCTGCCGGCCATTATTTTCGATGAGATTGATACCGGTACTTCCGGTGAAGTTGCCGACAGGGTGGGGTCTATCATGGGAGAGATGAGCAAGCAGATGCAGGTGATAGGCATCACCCATCTGCCTCAAATTGCATCCAAGGGAGATACTCATTTCGTGGTCTATAAAGAGGAATCGAAAGAGAGGGTAACAACACGTATAAAAGAATTGACTCCGGATGAAAGAATCAGTGAAATAGCCCGGATATTGAGCGGTGCAGAGGTCTCCGTACAAGCTGTAGAGAATGCGCGGGTCATGCTGGGATATTAAAGAAATAATAAAAAAAATGAAGGAAAAAGAGATGATTTTTGGCATACGTGCCGTGATAGAAGCGATTGAAGCAGGTAAGGATATTGATAAAGTGATGGTCAAGCGTGAGCTGTCGGGTGACCTGTTTATGGAGTTGCTGCAACTGCTCCGCACCTATGAGATCCCGATGCAGAAGGTGCCTGTGGAACGTATCGACCGCTTTACACGGAAGAACCATCAGGGTGTGATCGCTTTTACATCTGCCGTTACTTACCAGAGACTGGAAAACATTGTGCCGATGCTCTATGAGGAGGGCAAGATACCATTTATTCTTGTTTTGGACGGATTGACCGATGTGCGCAATTTCGGAGCAATTGCCCGTACCTGTGAAGTGGCAGGGGTAGATGCTATTGTGATTCCCGAACGGGGGAGCGTTACGGTGAATGCCGATGCCATCAAAACCTCGGCCGGTGCACTGCACACCATCCCTGTCTGTCGCGAGCAGAGCCTGAAAGAGGCGATTGTCTTCCTCAAAAACAGTGGTATTAAAGTGGTGGCAGCCACGGAAAAAGCAGCCAGCTATTATACCGAATCTGATTTCAACGTGCCCGTAGCCATTGTGATGGGTGCCGAGGATATGGGTGTTGCTGCCGATAATCTGCGTGTGAGTGATGAGCTGGTGAGAATCCCGCAGATAGGTACTATTCAATCACTCAACGTCTCTGTAGCGGCAGGTGTGCTTATTTACGAAGTGTTAAGACAAAGAGGGGTTTAGGTTACTAAGTTAGCAAGTTACTGGGTTATTAGGTTTTGAGGTTTGAATGTTATTACGTTATAATGTTTCGACGTTTCGATGTTTGAAGCTGATTACTGAGAGCTGACAACTGAAAGCTGAAAGCGAATAAAATAAACAACGATGATTAAAAAAGAAATTAAAACAAACAACGCTCCTGCAGCGATCGGTCCCTACAGTCAGGCTGTTGAAGCCAACGGGATGCTTTTCTTCTCGGGTATGCTGCCTATTGATCCCGCTACAGCTGATATGGTTCCCGGAGGAATTAAAGAGCAGACAACTCAGATCTTCACCAACATCAAAGCGGTGCTTGCAGCAGCAGGAGTTGGTATTGACAATATTGTCAAAACAACCGTATTTCTGGATGATATGTCTCACTTCGGAGGAATGAATCAAGTGTATGCAGCCCAGTTCAGCGGCATATTTCCTGCCCGTTCTGCTTTTGCCGTGCAGACGCTTCCCAAAAATGCACTGGTTGAAATTGAGGTAATTGCTGTAAGGTAGAATAAAAGCATATGAAAACAGTTGGAAACATAATTTGGGTAGTCTTCGGAGGTGTTTTTATTGCCATCGAATATGTAATAGCGAGTGTAGCCCTGATGATTACCATTGTCGGGATTCCTTTCGGTAACCAGCATTTTAAGTTGATGAAACTGGCATTCACCCCTTTCGGTAAAGAGATTGTAAGCAGCGGTGCATAAGAGGTCGTAGGTGTTACTCTAACAGGGCAGGAAGTTCCTCATCATCCTCATCCGCCGGTGGTTCTTTTTTCACCACAAAGGCACTGATCTCCCATAGCGCGTAGAGGGGTACCGTGACCACGAAGAGAGAGAAAGGGTCTCCCGAAGGAGTGATGAACGCTGCCAGCAGAAGTGACCCCACTACAGCATGACGGCGGTATTTTCTGAAGAACGGACGATAGATCAATCCGAGACTGGAGAGGAGCCAGAATACCAAAGGTAGTTCAAAAACCAATCCCATGACCAGGATAAGGGTGTAGAAGTTACTCATGTACGAGTCGAGTGAGATCATGTTTTCGATAGACGCACTTAGCTCAAACGTGATGAGGAACCGGAATATAAGAGGGAATACAACGAAATAGCCAATCAAGCATCCTATTACGAACATGATACCACCGAAAGCAAAAGCGGACTTCACACCTTTGGCCTCGTTCTCATAGAGTGCCGGACTAACGAATCTCCACAATTCATACAATATATAAGGTATAGTGCAAAGTACACCAAAGGAGAAAGAGGTAGAGATATAGGTCATGAACTGCGTGGTCATGTTGATGTTAAGAATCTCTACATCAAATGAATCGGCCGAGAAATCGGGTAGAAAAGGGATGAATTCGCCTGCTTTTTCAAAAAAGCGGTAGGTAACAAAATCCGAAGAGCGTGCAGCAAGAATAATTGAATCGAAGATATGTGGGATAATGATAAATCCCACTGCCGAGAAAGCTATAATAGCAATAAAAGTACGAATAATCGTCCATCGGAATTCTTCCAGATGATCCCAAAAGGACATTTCTTTCTCTGCCATTTAAATCCTGATCTATAGAAGATTGTAACTCTCGAAAACAACCTGAAAGGGTCAGGTCGTGATCGAGAATGTGTAAGTTTAAAAGTAAGACAAGAGTATCCTTGCAGATACGCTGTTTTTTCGTTTACTTGTTGCCGGTTGTTGAATTATTGTCAGTAGAGTCGGTCTTGATATCTTCTTCAATATCATGGAGTCCTCTCTTGAAGCTGTTGATGCCTTTTCCCAACCCTTTCATAAATTCAGGGATTTTTCTTCCGCCAAAGAGGATAAGAACCACCAAAACAATGATAGGTATTTCCCATCCGTTTAAGTTAATAAGAAGTGGATTCATAACTGTTATTTGTTTGAATGTTATAATTTCTCTATACTATAAGTTGCAAATGTATGATTAATTTGTGAGAGTAGCTAAAAATTTTAAGATAAAGTTTGATAAAACGATCATTGGGTAATAAGCAAGAGTTACTTCCGGATTATCAAATCCATATATATGGGCAGATGGTCACTGAAACCTCCCACATAATGTGGGCCCAGGTTCGTTCGGTATGGTTTTTTACCGAAGTAGCGTTCGTCCTCCTCCAGCAGGAACTCCGCTCTGAAGATGTGTGCTAAGTTCTCTTTCACCTTAACGCTGTTTCCTTTCAGCAGCAGATTACCGTTTACAATAAACTGATCCAGCACCTCCCATCTCCCCTGGTATTTGTAGGTGCCATAATCCTGTTCACTCGGAGTGTGATAGAAAAGATTATAGAGTTCATCGCTCTTGATCCTGCTTTGAATACTTCTTGCATTGAGTGTCTTACTCAGGCTTTTATTGTCGGGATGATCGTTAAAATCTCCCATAATAATGATATTGGCATTCTTCCGCTGGGATAGGAGGCTATCTGTTTTTATTCGCAGGAGTGCAGCTGCATCTATCCGTGAAGGCTCTGTTTCACGTTGTCCGTCGCTACGTGAAGGGAAATGGCATAGAAACAGGTCAACGATCTCCCCGTTGATGAATTCACCTGTGACATGAAGTATGTTGCGTGTTGGTCTTCCCCTGCTTCTGCTGAATTTAATCTCATATTCATGGATCTTCAGGGGCTTAAACTGATGCCGCTGATAAAGCAAAGCCACATCAATACCTCTCTCATCGGGTGAATGGGAGATGATATACTCATATTCCTGAACCCTCAACGGAGAGCGTTTTGTAAGATCGAAGAGGACGCTGTCGTTCTCCACTTCGCAAAGTCCGACCAGTGCGGGTGACTGCATACCGCCCACAGCAGTGATTACACGGGTGATAGTGCGCAGCTTTTCCCAATATTTCCAGGGCGTCCAGCGCATAAAGCCATCGGGCAGGAAGTCATCATCGTTTTTGAGGGAATCATCTTTTGTATCAAACAGATTTTCCACATTGTAGAACATGATGCGGAGATCGTTTTGGCAAAAGATACCTTTGGTATAGATGACCAAAAAGAACGTTATAATAACTAAGCGACGCATTGTTTACCATCGTTCAGACTGCTTCTACTATTTTTACCAGATAGTCCCAGAATTTCCCTACCGAAGAGATCTTCATTTTCTCGTCGGGGGAATGAACATCCGTCATATCCGGTCCGATTGAGATCATGTCGAGGTTAGGGTATTTTTCCAGGAAGAGGCCACACTCCAGACCTGCATGGATCGCTTTCACCTTGGCCTTTTTGTTGAAAAGCGCTTTATAGGCACTCTCCGCCAGTTTCAGGATCCCGGAATCGGGATTGGGCTTCCATCCGGGATAACCTTCGCTATGTGTAACTTTCGCTCCGGCCAGATTGAACAGCAATGAAACCATATTCACTACATAATCCTTCTGTGATTCCACAGAGCTGCGCTGACTGGTTCCCACTTCAATCAGGTGGTTGTCAATCATTTTCACCGAGGCCAGATTGGTGGAGGTCTCTACCAGTCCGGGTATATCACTGCTCATGCCGATGACACCGTGAGGACAGGCGTATAAAGCAAGAATAAGTTTTTCTGCAGCCTTCCTGTTGATCACTTTCGAGGGTATCTGCACCGATTCCAGGTGGATGTCGAGGTTGGGCTCCCTCTGTCTGTACTCCTCCTTACTTCTGCTAGGAATGTGTTTAACTTCACTCTGATATCTTCCTTGTACCTCTCCTTCACCCCCAGAATGGCGTGCGCTTCACGGGGGATGGCGTTGTGCAGGTTGCCTCCACCTATTTCAGAGAGGATCATGTCATATTTTTTCCGGGTAAGGGAGTGCAGAAAGCGGGTGAGTATTTTATTGGCGTTTCCGAGTCCATTGTCTATATCACTACCCGAATGTCCTCCGCGTAGACCCTTCACCTCTACCCTGAACCAGAAATATTTCTTTGGCGCATCTTTTTCCTTGTAGTTGAAATAGGCTCTTGTGCCTTTTCCTCCGGCACAGCCAATGTAGATCTCACCTTCCTCTTCCGTATCCAGATTAATCAGTATATCGCCGGAGAGAAAATCTTTTTCGAGTGCGTAAGCACCTGTAAGTCCTGTCTCTTCATCCACCGTGAAGAGCGCTTCAATTTTACCGTGTGCGATATCATCAGCAGCCAGCAGTGCCAGCTGCGCAGCTATGCCAATGCCGTTGTCAGCGCCAAGGGTGGTGCCGTTGGCTTTTATCCAGTCCCCCTCGATAATGGTCTC
>JAENWZ010000188.1 GCA_016649795.1 Proteiniphilum sp.
GAGGGGGCATCTATGTAAAAATGCTCCTCATCTGGTGAAAAACCAGCGTTTCATCATCAGCAACTATCTGTGGTGGGAGAAACCCTTCTACACCATAGGTTTAACACTTTATGACATACTTGCCGGAAGAATGAGCTTGGGTCATTCCATACCCATGAGTAAAAAAGATGTGATCAAGCATATTCCTCAGATTGAACAAAAAAATCTAAAGGGAGGAGTTTCATATCAAGACGGACAGTTTGATGATTCACGCTTGGCAATTAACCTGATGCAAACAGCTATTGAGCACGGTGCTATTGCGGTCAATTATGCCGGCGTGACCGGATTGATCAGGGATCAAGAAAACAAAATCACCGGGGTATGCATTGAAGATAAAATCGACGGTGGCATATTTGAATTAAGAGGTAAATGCATTATTAATGCTACCGGTATCTTTGTTGATGAAATCATAAAAATGGATAACCCTGATGAGAAGCCATTGGTACGACCCAGCCAGGGGGTACACGTGGTGGTAGATAAATCCTTTTTAGATAGTGATGATGCGATCATGGTTCCCAAGACCAGCGATGGCAGGGTGATGTTTGGTGTGCCCTGGCACAACCGTGTCATCCTGGGTACGACCGATACCCCGGTAAAGGAATTTGTTCTGGAGCCCAAAGCGTTAGAGGAAGAGGTGGATTTCATCCTGGAAACTGCCGGGAGATACCTGACAAGAAAACCGCAACGCAAGGATGTCCTCTGTGTATTTGCAGGTTTGAGACCACTGGCAGCCCCAAAAAAACATACTGAAGAGGCAAAAACAAAAGAAATATCCCGCAGTCATAAGCTAGTGGCTTCCGATTCGGGCCTGATCACCATCACCGGAGGAAAATGGACTACATATCGTCTGATGGCCGAAGAGACCGTGAACCTAGCCATTAAAACAAAAGGGTTAGTACACAAACCATGTAAAACCAGAATCTTAAAAATCCACGGATACAAGAATAATCCAGACAGAAACAACCATCTTTATATTTACGGCAATGACCAGGATGCTATCATTGAATTACAGAACAGTAACCCGGAGTATGCTCAGAAGATCCATCAAAACATGGACTATACAGTTGCTGAAATAGTATGGGCAGTACAAAAAGAGATGGCTTGTACAATCGATGATGTTTTAGCACGAAGGGTAAGAGCATTATACATGGATGCCAAAGTTTCCGTAGAAATGGCACCAGCCGTAGCATCAATCATGGCTAAAGAACTAAAAAAAGATAAAGCTTGGGAAGAAGAACAAGTGAGAGAATACAGTTCTCTGGCAAAAAACTATTTCATATCATAAAATTGAAACATATGCATTTCCTTTAGTCAATATCAGTTGATATTGTTTTATATAATTTCAAAAAAATAAAAAATGATTGGTATTTTAAAACCACCAAAACATAAGGAATTACTGCCAGAAGAAAAAATTGACCCTGCCTATAAAAAGTTGCGATTACAGGTATTCCTGGGCATTTTCATCGGATATGCAGGATATTATCTTGTCAGGAAAAACTTTTCACTGGTCATGCCGGATCTCATTGATCAGGGCTACTCCAGAGGAGCTCTCGGCATTATTGCATCCGCTGTTTCCATATCATATGGTCTTAGTAAGTTCCTCATGGCTAGCGTATCTGACCGAAGTAACGCACGTGTCTTTATGAGCTTGGGGCTTTTGTTGTCAGGTGTTACCATCTTAAGTATGGGAACCATTCCCGTGCTCACCTCCTCGGTCACCATCATGTTCATCATCATGTTTGTTAACGGATGGTTCCAGGGAATGGGCTGGCCCCCTTCGGGAAGAGTGATGGTACATTGGTTCTCCACAAAGGAACGAGGGACAAAAATGTCTATCTGGAACGTAGCTCATAATATTGGAGGGGGCTTAATCGGTCCGCTTGCGATATTGGGTGTTGCAATTTTTGGCGACTGGCAGAGTAAACTATATTTTCCAGCAATGATTGCTATCATTGTCTCATTCATCGCCTATCTGCTCATTCGCGACACACCACAGTCCTGCGGACTACCTAGTATAGAGAAGTTTAAAAACTTTTACCCGAAAGATTACAACGAAAGTTACGAGAAGGAGTTTACCACCAAGGAGATATTCTTCAAATATGTATTCAACAATAAATTTCTCTGGTTTATTGCCCTTGCAAATATCATGGTTTACCTCGTACGGTATGGTGTGCTCGACTGGGCTCCTACCTATCTGAAAGAGGCGAAAGGCTTTTCAGTAGAAGAGTCAGGATGGGCCTATTTTGCCTATGAGTATGCCGGAATTCCGGGCACCCTGCTTTGCGGGTGGATATCCGACAAAATATTCAAGGGGAGAAGAGCTCCTGCCATCGTCATCTACATGTTGCTGGTAATGGTCGCTATCTATGTATACTGGCAGAACCCCCCTGGACATATTTTAATCGACAACATCGCCTTGATTGCAATCGGATTTCTGATCTATGGCCCGGTGATGCTGATTGGGGTACAGGCACTCGACCTGGTTCCAAAAAAAGCGGCAGGTACCGCTGCCGGTCTTACGGGTCTGTTCGGGTACCTCGGTGGTGCTCTCGGTGCAAATATTGCCATTGGTTTTATTGTAGACCACAAGGGATGGGATGCTGCATTTATTCTGATTCTGGCTGCATGTGTCCTATCTATCTTTTTCACCCTGTTCACCTGGAATGCAGAAAAAAGAAGATTAAAGGCTGATTGAATAAATTTAAAACGAAAATAGAATGAAACGAATATTGCTTGTACTATTCCTGACTCTCTCTCTCCTGGGGCAATCAATCCAGGCGCAAACATACCGTCCCATTCACGGGTGGTCGGACGACATCAACACCAGGCTGGAGGGTTTTCTGAACTCCACCATCATCATGCAGGAGCGGAAAGTGGCGGTTTTTGACTGCGATGGCACCACTTTTGGGCAGGTACCCCATTATTTGGCCGATGAGGCTTTGTACCAGTATGCCGACGAGGTTCTGAAAAAGCGGAACGATAAGGAGTCGGCCGCCAAGTTGGCCATCCTTGACCGGATGGTGAAGAATGGTGACAACGTGGGAAAACCATACGTGGAAGACAGGGTTCATTTCCTGGCGGGGCTGACACAGCAAGAGATTGAGGATATTGGGTACAACAGCTACCGCAAATCCTATAAAGGGAAATTCTACCCGGAGATGAAGGCATTGATTGCTAATCTAAAAGAATATGGTTTTGAAGTCTGGATTCTGACCGCGTCACCCGAGTTCCTCTACCAGAAGTTTGTGGCGGAAGAGCTGGGTATATCCAAAGTGAATATCCTGGGTGCAAAATGCGTGGTGAAAGATGGCAAGACAACCGGTGAGATCATCCCCCCCATCCCACAGGATGACGGGAAGGCACACACCATCGAGACTTTCATCAAAGCGCGCCCGCTGATCGTCGGCGGAAACAGCCGCGGCGATATGGACATGCTCAACGAATCTTTCGGGTTGAAAATCGTGGTCAATCCCGATGATGTAACAGTACGCGGGGCGGAAGATGGTACCATGAGTGGGCACACGGTTAAGTCCTACTGGGAAAAAGAGGGAGCACTGATCGTCAATTGCGACGATGTGGCTAATCCAAAGGTAAATTTTCATACTTCACAATGGAAAATAAGAGAAAACCGGGCCAATCCCAAACAGACCCTATAAAATCACAAAACAATGTTAACTACATGTAAGCATCATCTACAAGCATTAATGCCCGGGTTAAGCCTGAAGAACCCGATGATTATTAAAAAATGGGGAGTAGCAATCCTTCTATCCTTTGTCTCTCTTCTCAGCCTCACTCAATGTAGCTCCTCTTCTGAACATGAAGAGCAAAAGCTGATACCCGATAATAGTGTGATTGCACATCGCGGTTCAATTTACTGGGCACCCGAGCTTACCGAAGCTGCCTTCCGGTGGGCACGCAACAGCGGGGCTGATTACCTGGAGTTGGATGTTCACCGCACGAAAGATGACCACCTGGTGGTGATGCATGACAAAACGTTGAAACGCACCACCAACGTCGGCGAGATTTTCCCTGGCAGGGAAAATGACCCGATAGGCACCTTCACCCTCGAAGAGATCCTGCAACTGGATGCTGGAACGGCATTCAACCATAAGAATCCCGGACAGGCAAGAGGCTCATTCACAAGAGAGGGTGTGCTGCTGTTTGAAGATGTGTTCAGGATCGCCGAAGGGAAACGAATCAAGAGAAACCCTGACGGGGACCGCCTGTTCAATAAAAATGACAAGGGAGAGTATCACTTCGAATACGAGAACGATCCTGCTGACAACGGCCACAGACCGGGCATCTACATAGAGACCAAGTCTCCTCAAAGTTACCCCGGCCTGGAAAAACAGATCTACGAGGCGTTGACGGCTTATGGATGGAGCCCGCTTGAAGCAAACGGGCAGAACAATACCAGTGGCGATTTCTACCGGGATGGAAAAGTAAATGTCGGGAACACCAAGGGAAAGATATTGGTGCAGACCTTCTCACGTGATGGCATGCTGAATCTCAAGGATGTTTTTAAAGGAGAGGTGCTGACCAGTTTTTTGGTGAAAAGTCCCGCACCCGAAGATAGCGCATATGAAAGCAAGATTAATGAGATCATTGACTTTGCGCGGAGCAGCGGAGCTCAATTTATCGGAACCAATCTCTTTTTGCAGGATGGAGAGGTGAGCAACAAGCTCTTCCTGGAGAAGATACGTAGGGCCGGGCTGAAAATAAATATCTATTCATTTAACAGCGAGGAAGAGATGGATGCCTATTTCAACCCGGGTCTTGATGAAAAAGCAGAAC
>JAENWZ010000165.1 GCA_016649795.1 Proteiniphilum sp.
CACATCATCGAAGGACGTAGTGTAGACACAAAGAACCATGCTGCGCAAATATTGGGGATCAGTTGACTACAACTCATCAGGCAAGGTCACTCCTGACAGACAGGTGCTTCTCTGTTTCATAAAGAGCAGGGATAATCACCGGGAATGACGCTATGTAGGAAAAATTAAAAAAACAAACATTATGGAACAAGAACAAGAACAGGTAAAAGAGAAAGAGAAAGAGAAAGAAAATGATAACAAGAACAGTGAGAAGATGAAGGCGCTGCGTGCAGCGATGGATAAAATAGAAAAGACCTACGGTAAAGGATCCATCATGAAAATGGGTGATGAGCAGGTGGTTGATGTTTCAGTCATATCTTCTGGTTCCATCAGTTTGAATGTGGCACTGGGCGTAGGCGGTTATCCGCGTGGTCGTGTCATCGAGATTTACGGCCCGGAATCATCGGGTAAGACAACCCTCGCCATACATGCCATTGCCGAAGCGCAGAAAGCGGGTGGTGTAGCGGCATTTATTGATGCCGAGCATGCTTTCGACCGTTTTTACGCCGAGAAATTAGGGGTGAATACCGACGAACTGCTGATCTCACAGCCCAGCAGCGGAGAAGAGGCACTTGAGATCGCTGAGCAGCTGATCCGCTCTTCAGCAGTTGATATTGTGGTGATCGACTCCGTGGCTGCCCTCACACCGAAAAAGGAGATTGAGGGAGATATGGGTGACTCCAACGTAGGACTGCAGGCACGCCTGATGTCACAAGCGCTCAGGAAGCTCACCTCCGCCATCAGCAAGACCAACACCACCTGTGTCTTCATCAACCAGTTACGCGAAAAAATAGGTGTCATGTTCGGTAATCCGGAGACAACCACCGGGGGAAATGCATTGAAGTTCTATTCATCCGTGAGGCTGGATATCAGGGGTAATGGTTCTCCAATAAAGGATGGAGAACAGCAGATTGGGAAACCCACCCGTGTGAGAGTAGTGAAAAACAAAGTGGCACCACCCTTCCGCAAGGCTGAATTCGATATCATGTACGGTGAAGGGATCTCCCGCACAGGTGAGATCATCGACCTGGGGTCTGAGCTGAATATCATCAAGAAAAGTGGCTCGTGGTACAGCTATAACGACACCAAACTGGGACAGGGACGAGACGCAGCCAAAGCGGCAGTGAAAGACAATCCCGAACTGGCAGAAGAACTTGAAAAATTGATATTCGATGCTTTAAAAGCAAACTAAGCAATACAAGAAAGCGAGATTCCCTGATGGGATTCTCGCTTTTACTATCACAGAACCTTCTCACTCCAATATTAAACACTCCATCATGCATACATACAGAAGCCTGACACTGCAGGAGATAGATCAACTTGAAAAAAACGGATGCAGTTGCTCCGATTGGAGATCTGTCTCCGTTAAGAACGGTTTTAATCCCATCTATGTGAGAAACACACAGTTTTCCGGTAAGATCAATTTAGGTATATTCGAATCGGAGTTTGCGCTTGCCGGAGGGTTGAAAAAACATGCAGGCATCGATAGCGCAGTGATTCATAACTGTACCATTGGAGACAATGTGGTGATTGAGAAAGTGCAAAATTACATCGCCAATTACACCATAGGAGATAACTGCTTCATACAGAATGTGGATGTGCTGCTCGTTGATGGCATGACCACTTTCGGGAACGGAGTGCAAGTGAACGTGCTGAACGAAACGGGCGGACGGGAGGTACATATTAACGACAAACTGTCGGCTCATTTTGCCTATATCTACTCCCTCTATCGTCATCGCCCGAAACTGATTGAACGGATGAAAGCGATTATCGACTTTTACTGCGACAAGCATGCCTCCGACAGAGGAACAATCGAGAATGACTGCATGATAGTGAATGTTGGATATATCAAAAATGTAAGGATAGGACCTTACTGTAAGATTGCCGGAGCAATGAAACTGAAAAACGGCAGCATCAACAGTAATAAGCATGACCCTGTTTATATTGGACGTAATGTGATTGCTGAGGATTTTATTATCTCATCAGGATCCACTATCGACGGCGGCTCCATCATTTCGCGCTGTTTCATCGGACAGGCCTGTCATATAGATCATGGCTACTCAGCTTCCGATTCTCTGTTTTTCAGCAACTGTCAGGGAGAGAACGGGGAGGCATGCGCACTATTTGCCGGCCCCTACACCGTCACCCATCACAAATCGACATTGCTGATCGCCGGAATGTTCTCCTTTATGAATGCCGGCTCAGGCTCCAACCAGAGTAACCATATGTATAAGCTGGGACCCATCCATCAGGGGATCATCGAACGGGGAGCCAAAACAACCAGTAACTCTTATGTGCTGTGGCCCGCCAAGGTGGGCGCCTTCTCCCTGATTCTGGGACGCCACTACCAGCATTCCGACACATCCAACCTTCCCTTCTCCTATCTGGTGGAAAAGGATAACGGCACTCAACTGGCTCCGGGAGTGAATCTGCGCAGCGTGGGGACTATCAGGGATGCCAAGAAATGGCCCGAAAGAGACAAACGGAAAGATCCGGACAAGCTCGACTGCATCAACTTCAACCTGCTCAGCCCCTACACCATACAGAAGGTATTCGCCGGCGTAAAGATTCTGAAGAATCTGCAGGAGACGGCGGGAGAGACATCAGAGATCTACACTTTCCAGAGCTGTATCATCACCAATTCATCGCTCAAAAGGGGACTGCAACTCTACGAGATTATTATTCATAAATTTCTTGGGAACTCAATCATTAAACGGCTCGAGCATACCCGATTTAAAAGCAACGAAGAGATAAGAGAGAGACTCGACGCGGGAACCACTCCAGGTGTGGGTGAATGGGTTGATATCTCGGGATTGATCGCGCCCAAATCGGAAATTGACGACCTGCTCTGCAAAATTGAATCGGGTGAAATCACCAAGCTGAAAGAGATCAATCATGTTTTCGGGAAACTACACGAAGAGTATTACGTGAATGAATGGACATGGGCATGGAATAAAATCCAATCATTTTACCAGCTGCAAGCCGATACAATCACCGCAACTGACGTGATTGCCATCGTGCAGAAATGGAAAGAGAGCGTGGTGAGCCTCGATGAGATGATCTACAGCGATGCTAAAAAAGAGTTCTCTCTCTCCTTCAAAACAGGATTTGGCGCCGACGGTAATATTCAGGACAGAGCCATGGATTTCGAATATGTACGTGGTGCATTCGACAAGAATCCGTTCGTGATGGCAACACTCAAACATATAGAAGATAAAAAAGCCCTGGGGGATGAGCTGATCGAAAGAATCAGCAAGGTTATACCCCTCCGTTTTTAAACAACAATCAGATAATTTCTTTCTAAATATCATTCAATTTATGACGAACAAGACCAATGAACTGATTAAACAGTTCAGTCCTCAACCCATCAATATTCCCATTAATAAATGTGAACTGGAGGAGGTGATTGAATCGCTGATCTCACTCATGTTCCCTATATGTGATTGCCCGGAATCAATGAATATACAGGATGGATTACTGGAAGCCGCTGAAAAACTTCACACGAATATTTCATCACTCCATAACAAGCAGGCTGCTGATGAGAAAACGGAGGCATTCTTTCAAAAATTCCCGTCGTTGCAAAAGCAGTTGTATGATGATGCAGCATGCTATCTGAAGTATGACCCTGCGGCCAAAACACTGGAAGAGGTGATCATCACCTATCCCGGCTTTTACGCTCTCTGCGCTTACCGCATCGCTCATGAGATCTATCTGCTCGGGCTGCCGCTAATCTCCAGACTCTTTTCTGAGTATGCACACTCGAAGGTAGGTATCGACATCCACCCGGCGGCTCAAATAGGAAAGAACTTATTCATGGATCACGGTACAGGCATCGTTATCGGAGAGACCTCTGAGATAGGCAACAACGTGAAGATTTATCAGGGTGTCACACTGGGTGCACTCTATGTAGAGAAGAAACTCTCTGATCTGAAACGCCATCCAACAGTGGAAGACAATGTGGTTATCTATGCCAATGCAACCATACTGGGCGGTGAAACGGTGATCGGACACAACTCCACTATCGGAGGGGGGGCATGGCTTACGCAAAGTGTGATCCCCTTCTCGCTGGTATATAACTCTGTGGATGTGAAAATAAGAACCGTCAAAAATTTTATTCAACCCAATGATTTTGTCATATAAGCACGCAAATTGCAAAGATTCGGTGATGAGATGATGGGATACATCAGTAAATCGGTAAATTATTAAATCAAACAAAATGAAGTACAACAATATTTTAGAGACGATAGGCAACACGCCACATGTGCGGTTAAGCCGCCTGTTTCCGGATCAGGAAGTGTGGATGAAACTGGAAAAACAGAATCCAGCAGGAAGCATCAAGGACCGTATTGCACTGGCGATGGTGGAAGAGGCTGAAAAGCAGGGATTACTGCAACCGGGGGATACTATTATAGAACCCACATCGGGCAATACTGGCGTAGGCCTCTCGTTTGTGGGTGCAGCAAAAGGATACAGGGTGATCATCGTGATGCCCGAATCGATGTCGGTGGAGAGAAGACGCCTCGTGGGTATCTACGGCGCGGAGCTGGTGCTCACACCCCGTGAGAAAGGGATGAAGGGAGCAATAGGAAAAGCAGAAGAGATGCAGAAAATGATTCCGGGGTCCTGGATTCCGCAACAATTTATAAATGAAGCCAACCCTGTCGTTCACGCCGAGAAAACAGCACAGGAGATACTAACTGATTTTCCCGAAGGATTGGATTATCTGATTACAGGCATTGGCACGGGTGGGCACATTACCGGCGTCGGCAGAGAGCTGAAGAAAAAATTCCCATCCATTCAGGTGATAGGTGTAGAACCGGTCGATTCACCCATCATCACCGAAGGCAGGTCAGGACCGCACGCCATCCAGGGTATAGGAGCGGGATTCATACCCGACACGCTCGATCTCACCGTGCTGGACAGCGTGATCAAGATAACCAAAGAGGAGGCGTATGATTATGCCCGCCGGCTGGCACGTAAAGAGAGTATCCTCGGGGGTATCTCCACGGGTGCCTCACTGGCTGCAGTAGCTAAGAAAGTTGCTGAGCTGACTGAAAGAAAACGCATTCTCACATTTAACTACGATACAGGAGAGAGATATCTCTCTATTGAAGGATTGTTCTGAAAATCAGTATCTCACTATGCCGGGTGTGTCTCCCCAATATTGTCGCGAAGGATCTCCTCCAGCGTGACTACAGCTGTTTCCACAGTGTAGATGTGGCGGATCACCACTGAGCGCTTTTTCCCGATCTCCCGCAGCTGACACTGGCGCACGTGCTGCTGCACAAAGAAGAGCAGCTTGTCGAAGGCAGGCGATTGATAATAGGGTGATTGCGGATCAGAGATTAGGTTCAG
>JAENWZ010000099.1 GCA_016649795.1 Proteiniphilum sp.
AATACCTCCGCGTGCTGCGTTGATGATCACAGGTTTTTTATTCAGTTGCGCGAAAAAATCAGCATCCGCCAGATGGTAGGTTTTATATATCCCTGATTTTGTCAGTGGTGTATGAAAGGTGATGATATCGGCATCACGCATGATGGTGTTGATATCTGTGAATAGGATGCCTTTTGCATCTCCTTCTTCTGCTTCTCTTGGAGGGTCATTTAACAGCACATTCATCCCCATCTTCCTGCAGGCAGCCTCTACCTTGCTTCCTACATTTCCGACCCCTACGATCCCTATGGTTTTCTCTTTCAGATCGAATTGTTGCTTTTCGGCAAGGTATAGCAGGGAGGCAGTGACATACTGTTCCACCGAGGAAGCATTGCAGCCGGGTGCTGTTCGCCAGGCAACATCGTGTGTGTCACACCAGGCAGTATCGATATGGTCGAACCCGATGGTGGCTGAGCAGATCAGTTTCACGCTGCTGCCTGAAAGGATCTCTTCACCGAAATGGGTCACCGTACGCACGATCAGCGCATCTTTCTCCCTGATGGCCTCCCTGCTGAACAGGTTGCCGGGAAGGTACTCCACCTCACCGAACTGTTCGGCTACACCCTTCAGATAGGGAATATGTGCATCTGCCAGTATTTTTAATTTCATTGCCTGCTTGTTATATGTGCATCCATTGCCATGGCTGCTTTTCTGCCATCACCCATGGCGAGGATCACCGTCGCACCGCCCCGTACGATATCACCACCGGCAAAGATCATATCGTCGGCGGTCTGCATGGTCTCATTGTTGACGACGATCGTTCCCCAGGAGGTTACTTCCATACCCGAGAAAGTTTGTGGTATCAATGGGTTGGGGGAGACACCCACACTTACGATCACCTCATCTACCTCCAGCCAGACCGTTTCACCGGCAATGGCTACAGGACGACGGCGTCCCGACTGATCGGGCTCGCCCAGCTCCATCCGCTGCAGTTGCATCTTTTGCACGCGACCGCGCTCATCTCCTTCATAACACAGAGGGTTATGCAGCGTGTAGAAATCGATCCCCTCCTCTTTGGCATGCTTGATCTCCTCTACCCGGGCAGGCATCTCCTCCTCCGAGCGGCGGTAGATGATCATCGCCTTTTCGGCACCCAGCCTGCGTGCGGTACGTACCGCATCCATGGCGGTGTTGCCACCGCCAACCACGGCTACCTTCTTCCCCTGATAGACCGGTGTGTCACTCTCAGGATCGGCTGCCTGCATAAGGTTAACACGTGTGAGGTACTCATTGCATGACATGATACCGATCAGGTTCTCTCCGGGGATATTCATGAAGTTAGGCAATCCTGCACCGCTGCCTATGAAAATACCTTTGAAGCCCTCTTCTCTGAGGTCTTCCTGTGAAATGGTTTTTCCTACAATACAGTTGGTCTCGAACTTCACCCCCATCTTCTTCAGACCATCAATCTCGATATCCACGATATCGTTGGGAAGACGGAATTCGGGGATACCGTAACGGAGCACTCCTCCCAGTTCGTGGAGTGCTTCATACACTGTGACATCATAACCCAGTTTCACCATGTCTCCGGCAAAGGCCAACCCTGCCGGCCCGGAGCCTACTACGGCAATCTTGATGCCGTTGGCGGGAGCTGTCTCCGGGACGGAGATGTCACCGCTCATCCTCTCATAGTCGGCTGCATAGCGCTCCAGGTGACCAATAGCGACTGGCTCTTTCTTCAGCTTCAGCGTGTAGAAACATTTGCTTTCACACTGCCGCTCCTGGGGGCATACACGTCCGCAGACGGCAGGCAGCGCACTCGTCTCTTTCAGCGTTTTGGCTGCTTCCAGGTACTCACCACGCTCAATGTTCTTGATGAACTTGGGGATATTGATCTCTACGGGACACCCCGTGATGCAGGTCGGATCCACACAATCGAGACAGCGATGGGCTTCGTTCACAGCCATCTCTTCTGTTAACCCTTTGTTTACTTCGTCGTAAGTGTGACTGCGCACTTCGGGATCCACCTCCGGCATTACCACCCGGGAGATGTTTGTGCGATCTTTGTTCTTCATCGATTTGCGTAACGCCTCACGCCATTCCTGCGCCCGTTCCGCCTGTAAATAATCACTCATAATAAGTTCTCTATAATCACTATTTTAATAACCCAAAACCCTCAATGAAATGCCGAAAAACCTACTCCGGTCAATTATACGCTTTTAAACGCATCAGCATCTCATCGAAATCGACCAGATGTGCATCGAACTCCGGTCCGTCGATACAGACAAATCTTGTTTTTCCGCCCACGGTAACACGGCAGGCGCCGCACATACCTGTGCCATCCACCATAATGGTGTTGAGCGATGCAACTGTAGGTACGTCATATTTTTTTGTCAGTAACGACACAAATTTCATCATGATGGCAGGCCCGATGGTCACGCATAGATCTACTTTCTCGCGCTGGATCACCTTCTCCACACCGTTGGTGATCAATCCTTTTTCTCCGTATGAGCCGTCATCTGTCATGATGATCACCTCGTCGGAGTGCTTGGCCACCTGTTCCTCCAGGATAATCAGCTCTTTCGACCGGGCAGCCAGTACGGAGATGACCCTGTTCCCCGCACTCTTCATCGCCTCAATGATGGGGAGCATGGGTGCGACACCAACGCCTCCTCCGGCACAGACCACCGTACCAAAATTCTCAATATGTGTGGCTTTGCCCAGCGGACCAACCATGTCGGTGATATAGTCGCCCACCTCCAGCTGACAAACTTTCTCCGATGATTTGCCTACCCGCTGTATGACCAGCGTGATGGTTCCCTTTTTCGGATCGGCGGCAGCGATGGTGTAGGGGACCCGTTCCCCCTTTTTCCCTACGCGCAGAATGACGAAGTGGCCGGCTTTACGGCTTTTTGCTATCAATGGTGCTTCCACCTCGAAACGTACTACCTTCTCAGATAAATTCTCTTTCCCAATAATTTTGTTCATAATGATTGCCGGGTCTGTGTTAATTAAGATAACCCATTTGGATACACAGACACAAAATTAAACATTTTTTTCCTCTTTTACTTATAAACAGTCATTCTTTTAACCCATATTCTTTTCGGAAGTATCACTCTACCGTTACGCCTGTTAAATGACTTATGATGAAAGATGCGCTTTTCTTCAGCACGCTGATGAGAATCTTTCCGGTCGTTCTGTAGAATTATTTGTGTCAGTTAAACTTTTTGACTAATTTTGCATCTTATGGGGCAGGAAAGATTCTCTTTCCGGGTTCTATACAATAAACAATGGGGCTGTTTGGCTTTGACAGCGGGTAGGAGAGGTTTGTAAGCATGCAGTGCGTTGGCGGTTAGCACTTTAATCACAAGCGTCAACCATTTAACTGGCAACAACAATTACGCTCTTGCTGCTTAATCGAAGTTTAGTAGATTAAGCTTAATCCCGTCACAGGTGGCGGGACAAGACATCACCCGGAAGCTCTGGCTTCGAAGCGTTCCGATCAGGTGGTGCAGGTATATCGGAGATAGGAGGGATGATGCTTCGGCGTCTTTCCGAAATTAAGAAGATAAGGTTTGAGTATGGTGTCTTCAGTCGCGCTCACTCCCGACAATTAAAATGAAGATAAGCATGTAGAAAGCAGATTGCTTCCTCGTTTGGACGAGGGTTCGACTCCCTCCAGCTCCACGAATTCACTGATAATGAACGTATTATGAAAGTTAAACACATAATTACACACATTGTCGGTGTTTTTCATTTAAGCTATTCTGTCTGAAAGGATATGGTTATCGACATCACCGGAATATCCAACCCGTTGCTAAAGTCCTCAAAGAAGGCTTGCATACACCATTACAATGCATGCACGGGGAGAAACCGCCATATCTGACGTTATGGAATGGACACAAAAAAAACAGACACTTCCGGCAATATCCATTGTCTTACTTTGATTATAGAACTTTAGCGTTGCAAATTATGAGTATTATTGTTTTTGCAACATGACAGTTTGTAAAAAGCTAATTCTTCTGCAATTAGGGCATTCAATCAATACAGAGCTAACCCGAGAATTAAGGATGACTTGAACGTGATGGTTATATCGATTACACTAACTGAAGATTGGATAGCTCGGATCCGACCTTATGTAACGCGTTTTCAATTTTCTTCATTTGAGACTCGCTGATATAATTAGTTGTTCCGCTTTTGTATTGGCGCAGAAGAGATGCATTAATTCCAACGCGTGCGGCAAACTTTGAGATATTAATGAAATCGTAATAATCAAAGAAAGAAGCAATGTCATATTTGTACTCAAAGGTGATTCCCCTCAACTCATACGGAACTTCTTTATTATCTCCGGTATATGAAGCGATCATTTCGACTACAGAATTCTGAAAATCATCCTTTGCTTCGATTACAGTTTTACCTTCACCAATTATGGTGTGGTTCAATTCGGGTGTGAAGATGCCGAACACACCATCCTTGCCCTTTTCGATGAGAGCTGTAGATCTATTCGTTTTCATAATTTTGTTTTAAATTGTTATTATGCAAATGGGTTGCTTTAAAGAGGCGCTGCATATAATTGAATGATGATTTTTTTGATAAAATTATTATTATACAAATTGCCGGTTGCTTCAAATATAATTCTCTTGTCTATATTCGTTATTCTCTTTCATTTTGATTGGAAGATAGGGTATTAAAACCCTATCTTCTTTTTCAAATCGTGATAAAGGCCTCTTCGAATCTCTTGTGAACCATGTCGCTCTAATTGGATTTTGAAGTCTTTATCAGGATGATAATAAATGTCATGTTTCTTTCCATGACGCTCAAACATCCAGCCGTTCTCTTCGGCTTTCGTCCTAAGTTCGCTCCACTTCATTCATAGAACTCTTTAAAATGAATATTACCTTGTCTAAACAAGCTGAACTCTCCTTAATCGGACGTCACAAATATATAACATATTTGCTATATATCAAAATGGCTATATAAATTGATGGTTAAATAATAATAAATGTGGACATAATTACATCTTTTTGTCCCAAAGCTGTCATACACTTTTCGATTGAACAGCATGGTGCAATTACCGGAAAATCTGCTATCTTTGCACGTTCAAAGCAAATGATTGTATGGTTTCAGTAGATGGTTTAGCGGTAGAGTTCGGAGGAACGACGCTTTTTTCGGATGTTTCTTTTGTGATTAACCCCAAAGACCGGATAGCACTGATGGGCAAGAATGGAGCTGGCAAATCAACCCTGTTGAAAATTCTGGCCGGCGTGCGCAATCCTACCCGCGGAAAGGTCTCTGCACCCAAAGATTTCAGCATCGCTTATCTGCCGCAGCATATCAAAACGGAGGACAGCCTGACTGTTTTTGAGGAGACAGCCAGGGCATTTACGAATTTACATGAACTGGAAAGTAGCATTGCACACCTGAATGAGCAATTGACCATCCGGACAGACTATGATAGCGACAGCTACATGCAGCTGATTGTAGAGGTATCTGCGCTGAATGAAAAATTCTATAGCATTGAGGAGACCAATATCGATGAACATATTGAAAAAACACTCTTCGGACTGGGATTTGAACGGGACGATTTCAACCGTAATACATCTGAATTCAGTGGTGGCTGGCGCATGCGCATTGAACTGGCTAAGATACTTCTTCAAAATCCGGATGTGATCCTGCTCGACGAGCCCACCAATCATCTCGACATTGATTCTGTGCAGTGGTTCGAAGATTTTTTGATTCAGACAACCAAAACCATTGTGCTCATTTCGCACGACCGTGCATTTGTAGATAATGTAACTACCCGCACCATTGAAGTGACCATGGGGAGGATTTACGATTATAAAACCACTTACTCTCATTATCTGGAACTCCGGAAAGAACGCCGTGAACAACAACAAAAGCAAGCCGAGGAACAGCAAAAAATGATTGCTGCAACGCAGGAATTTATTGAGCGCTTTAAAGGAACTTACTCTAAAACCCTGCAGGTGCAATCACGGGTAAAGATGCTGGAAAAGCTGCAGATGATTGAAGTGGATGAACAGGACAGTTCAGCCTTGCGGTTGAAATTCCCACCCGCACCCCGGTCAGGCACCTATCCCGTTGTGGCTGACAGCGTAGGGAAAAGATATGATGAGAAAATCGTATTCTCCAATGCCGGTTTTACCATCGAACGGGGGCAGAAGGTGGCATTTGTGGGACGTAACGGGGAAGGGAAATCGACCATGGTCAAATGTATCATGGGCGAAATTGAACATGAGGGCAATCTGACACTGGGTCACAATGTGAATGACAGAGTTTGACGGAACAGTTGTCGTGGTGTCACATGATCGTGATTTTCTGGATGGTCTCGTCACAAAAGTATATGAATTCGGTCACCGCAAAGTGACCGAACATCTGGAGGATATTTATGGTTTCCTTGACAAAAAGAAAATGGAGAACCTGCGTGAATTAGAGAGTAAAACCAATTAGAAATAAGAGCTATCTGTTGCGACTTTTACCCTGTCCGCTTCTGAAATTTGATACCTCTTTCTGGATAAAGCTTCTTTCTGCTTGCTGGGCCTTGAACAGTTTTTCGGGTGTAAGTACCTTTTCGAATTTTGCTGCGTACTCTTTATCGAACGCTGCCTCTTTGATTTTCACATCTACATCATCTTCCAGCATTTTTCTGTATTCTGCGTCAGAGATATTGCTGTTGTCTTTAATGCGTTGTATCTTGTCTCTGTGACGTTTATGCAGGTCGAATTTTTTCTTCGTCAATTCGGTGTTCAGTGGAAAATATTTGTTGGCCTCATTCTGAGTGAGTCCTGCCTCCTTCTTCACAAACTCCATCTTCCTTTTTTCGAAATCTGCCATATTCATTTTTTTGTTCTGGGCAGAGAGAGTGGAGATATGCATTGGAAGCAAAAGGGCAAACAATAGCAAAATAATACTTTTTCTCATAACAAGTTTTCTCTTATAAAGATGTATGATACTTCTAGTTCAAATAATACTGATTATACATATAATCATAATAACCGTCATCGATGATTTGTTCCTCGAGATACTCATAGAACTCCTCTTCGGTAATCTGCACGGTTGACCAGTAGTTTTCAACCAGGGGCGATCCTGTCAATGTTTGCTGAGTAGCTGTCTCACTGGATGCCATATTGTTTTCTCCGTTGTTTTGGGTGATAAAATTGATGGTGATGTATAACCCAACAAACATGGCTGCCATGTAAACCCACGGTTTCACTTTGTCCCATATGGGTACCGTGCGGGGTTTTACTCTCTTCTTTTCCGGCAGACGATTCATTATTTCTTCATTGAATTGCGCGAAATAATTTTCGGGTACTTTAAAAGGATTTTTGCTCTTTTCTATTCCTATTAATTTGTTAATTTTTGTTTCCATTCCTTTCATTTTTTGCGCTGTACTGATGAATAGACATAATGAAGGGTAAAAGGTTTAATTGGGTTCACCTAAGAACTTTTCGATTTTTTTTACTGCATGATGATAGGATGCTTTCAAGGCTCCGACAGAGGTGCCGAGGATGTCGGACATCTCTTCATATTTTATCTCTTCGAAGTATTTCATCTGAAAAACGAGGCGTTGTTTTTCGGGGAGAGTGAGGATGGCTTTTTGTAAAAGCAGTTGTGCTTCATCCCCGTCGAAGTACTGGTCGCCCTCAAGCGTGTTGATTAGGAACGAGTCATCTGCATCAATGGACACATTGTTCTGACTCCGCTTCTTGTTTAGGTGGGTGATGCTTTCGTTGATGGCAATACGGTACAACCAGGTGG
>JAENWZ010000108.1 GCA_016649795.1 Proteiniphilum sp.
CACGCTCCTTGGTCACCGGTGCACAGATAAGGCCACGCGCATGTGTCTCCAAAAAGTTGATTTTCTCCGGAGTGATACACTCTGCTGCGATGATCAGATCGCCTTCGTTCTCCCTGTCTTCGTCGTCAACCACAATAATGAAATTGCCATTTCGTATCTCCTCGATGGCTTCCTCTATGGTGTCTAAAGTAAATTTTTCTTGCATTTATCTAAATTTATTTCTTATACTGTTACAACATCACCCGGGGCATGAGCGCCCTCTATTATTTCAATTACTTCACCGCTCAACCGCTGAATAGCCCTCAGATCATTCTTGATCCTTATTTCAAACGGTGTAGATAATAATCTTAACAGAATCCCTACCGGGAACAGGTACATACTTATCCTGGCCAGTGATGAGTTGGCTTTGAAGGGACGTACATTATTGATTAAAACAGGAAACTCTTCCGCCTTCGTCAGCTCCTCCAGCTTGTTGGAGTTGGAAAGCTGATTGAGTACGATCTCCATACCGCTTTTGATGGAGTGCAGCTCTCTGTCATATTCTCTGTCTGTCCAATATGTTTTATAAGATAAACGATCATATTTATCCATGAACAGATCTATCTCATCAGATAATTCTAGTAAGGAGCTCTTAATCTCTCCGTAATCAGGTCTGTCTATAATCACACTCTTTACCTGGTACTTTCTTTTTTCACGCAGGAAAAACAACCTTTTGAAGAAAACAACATAGGTGTCCGCATTCATGATAACAGAATCGTTCATCGCCTTGTGTGTAAGGAAAATCCCCACAGGCAAAAGGATGAGTGAGCTGAACCACATCCCGAACCAATGAGCCCATACACCATCACGCGTCATCTTATAACCCACATTCTCAACAATATAATAAATAATAAACAGTGCTACCGATATCACAATGGGAGTACCCAGGCCACCCTTTCTAACAATAGATCCCAGAGGTGCTCCAATAAAAAAGAAGATGAGGCATGTGAAAGGAATGGTGAATTTACGATGCCATTCTACCCAATGGCGGTTGATGGTCTTCTGTGTTGTAGTCTTGTTGAGTGATCTGAAGAGAAACTCATTGCTGTTATTTTCTGCCTTCATGAAAGCGCTCTGCAAAATGGAGGACTGCACAGGCAGATCTTTCGATTGTAACAACGTATCAGGTCTGGGTACTTCAATATCCGTCTGCTGTGCGAGCAGGATGATTGAATCCTTCTCTTCTGCGGGATAACTGTTCCGGAAGGTGAGATAAGAGTTTCTTTTCATCATCTTTCTGTCAATCCTGTTCACACTATCCATAATCACAACCATAGAATCGATGGAATTACCTAACTCAGACAGATTCTTGGAGACATAATTGCTCGTTGAACTACCCTGAATAACCTCTTCTCCCATACGGTTGAAATTGGCATCATATGAAATCATCATCGTTTTCACATCGAAATTCTCTCTTGCATAGGGAACGAAATCGGACGAACTGCGGGAAGTGGTTCCTTGAGTGAAATTCTGAAACTGCTGACCACTGTACATGGTAAAAATAAGCATCGTCTTGTCCTCAGTCATGCTCATCCTGGCCGAATCGCAAACAATAACGGTCATATTGTTGAAGCCGCTCGCCACGTCATATATTAACACATCATACAACATTCCTGTTTTCTGATCTTTCTTTTCCACATAGAGATTATAACCATCAATCTCCTTGTAGAAAACACCTTCCGGCACATCCAGTTCAGGTGAAGCCTGACGAATAGATATGAGGAGTGAATAGAATTTGGTCTGTATTTTAGGGATGGCATTATTCTGGAAGAAGAAGGCGCCCACACTGATGAAAAGAATGAGTATGATGAGCGGTTTCATGGTTTTCAGCAGAGGTACACCGGCCGATTTAATCGCCAGCAACTCCAGGTTCTCACCCAAATTACCAAACACCATCAACGATGCCAGCAGGATGGCTAACGGCAATGCCATCGGGATAAGATTCAAAGCTGCGTAAAAGAACATCTCCCCGATCACATCCAGACCTAATCCTTTACCTACCATATCCTCTACATATTTCCAGAGAAACTGCATCAACACCAGAAAGAGGCATATGGCAAAAGTCATCAGAAAAAGCGGGATAAAAGTCGTCAAAACATAGCTGTACAACCGCTTTATGTGGATAAATCTACTCATCGGAATCGAACAAAAAGAGAGTCGTTTAATTTTATGACAAAGATAATAAAATCAAACGTACAATTGTAGTTTCATAAAGGTAAAGATGATTAAACGTAGCAGCAATAATCAAACATCCGGTCAGATACCTAACCTTCTTTTCATCTCTTCAACCTCTGTTTCCCATAAAGCGATGGCATCACCTTTGTCATCGGGTTCGGCAAAATCGGTTACCTCAAGTGTCATATCACCCGAAAGATCCAGTTTACGCAGAATGAACTCGAAATAACAATCCTCCTCCTCTTCGTCGATCCACCTGTAGCGGATGTACGACTGTGGTTTCTGGCCCAGAATAACTGCCTGATTGTAGGATTTTCCCCAGGTGAAGGTATAAATGGTCTCTGATTCATCCATTGAGACCTCGTCGGCAAACCATTCCGAAAGACCGTCAATTTGGCTTATCATACGCCATAAACTATTCTGGCTAGCATTTCCCATCAGAAATTCGATATGGAATTTTTCTTTTGACATCTATTTTATAAAATCAGGCTCACAATATACAACATTTTTTTTTGATTCCAATTATCTAAATTGTATATTAATACCGGTTGTGACCAGCCGGCTTGTAATGCCTATATGCAGGCATCGAAGAAAAAGAGACTGACTCTTTTTTGAGACAGTCTCTTAGTTATATTTAACAGATCTGAAATTATTAAATCGGAATATACTCCACGAAAGCTTCAATCGCTTCATAGGATGCCAATCCCAACTTCCAGTACGTATCGGCTGTGGCACGGTTACGCTCTTCCGATCGTTGCCAGAACAACCGCTCATCATCACCAAGGAAAGGGGCGCTCTCCATCTGCGATTGATGTTTCAGAATAGCATTTCTCTTCTGCCTGAGCTCTTCAGGCGAGAGAGGTACAGCCATTTCTATATGGTCTATCTCCCACTCCATCCATGCACCGCGATACATCCATATACGGCAGTCGCGAAACCACTCATCCTCTTTCACCAGGTCTACAGCTCCCAGGATGGCATCGAGACATACCTTGTGCGTTCCGTGAGGATCGGCCAAGTCACCTGCAACATAGATCTGGTGCGGTTTGATGGTCTCAATGAAATCTTTTACTATCGTCATATCCTTTTCGGTGATGGGGTTCTTTTTTATTTTCCCGGTTTCATAAAAAGGAAGATCGAGAAAATGAACATTCTCTTGTGCAAGTCCCACGTATCTGTCGGCAGAACGTGCCTCTTCACGGCGTATCCTTCCCTTGATGAACAGGATGTCGGGTGTATCGATATCTTCTCTCGTCTTTTCATGCATGAGATAATGGCGGATACTATCATATTTTTCAAGTAACCCCCTATTTTCGGGATTGAATTTCTTGCGCATACTGTTTAATACCGAGATATAACGTATCACCTCCTCATCACCCACAGCGATATTCCCCGAGGTCTGATAAGCCACATGAACCTCATGACCCTGGTTTACCAGTCGCTGGAACGTTCCTCCCATCGAGATCACATCATCATCGGGGTGAGGACTGAAAATAATCACCCTTTTCGGGTAGGGAATGGCTCTTTCGGGGCGATAGGTGTCATCCGCATCCGGCTTTCCTCCGGGCCAGCCGGTGATAGTATGCTGCAAATCATTGAATATTTTGATATTCACATTGTAAGCCGATCCGTAGAGTGTGATCAACTCACTCAGGCCATTATCGTTATAATCTTTGTTTGTCAGCTTCAGGATAGGTTTATCCACTACACCACAGAGCCAGACGATGGCCCTGCGAATCAGTTTACTGGTCCACTCACAATTGGTGACGAGCCAGGGACGACTGATACGGGTAAGCTCCGAAGCAGCTGACAGATCCACATACACCTTTGTTTCGGGATGTGTTTGCAATACTGAACCGGGAACCATCTCGCTCACAGCTCCTTCCACTATATCCTTTATACTTTCCGCTTTCTGTTCACTCCAGGCTACAAGTGTGATTTTTTTCGCATTCATCATATTGGAAAGCCCCATTGTGATGGCGCTCACCGGCACTTTATCGAGTGATCCGAAGTTGTGCGCTATATCAGCTCGTGAATCACCATCGAGCATCACCAGGCGTGTTTGCGAGTGGAGACTGCTACCGGGCATATTAAATCCAACGTTTCCTTTACTGCCCAGCCCCAGCAACAAGTAGTCCAGCCCTCCTTTATTATTGAGATCCTGGTCGAACTCCTCGCAGTTTTCGGCGATAAGATCTTTTTCTGTCGTTGCATCCGGAGAGTAAATATTTTCCGGATCCATATCAATTTGATTCAACAGCACATCTTTCAACATCTGCAGGTTGCTGAAAGAAAAATCCAGCACAGGGTAAAACTCATAGGTGTTAAAAACAACAAGATTTCTGAAACTAACATTCTGTTCCTTGTGTAGTCTTACCAGCTCCTCGTAGACAGGCAGCGGTGAAGCACCACCACTTATACCCAACACAAAAGGTTCTCCTTTTTGTTGCTTCAGCATCATTTCATTCACGACATCTTTCGCAATCTTTTGCGCTGCGCTTTTTGCCACTTCATAAATAGCTACCGGCAGCTTTTCATACCGTGCAAGATTATACTCTTCAAAATCGTTTTCCGGTTTGTAATACTTTTTAGGAACACGATCAAGCGTAATATGCGAACTCAGATCCAATCTCATACTTATTAGTTATTAAAGCAATTTTTTATTATCTATTATAACACCTTTCGAGGTGACAAGTTTCATTTTTAACAATTAATCATTCTCCGGCATCTCAACCGATGATGCAAGCCTTTTCTGTAGATCCAGTTTGCGGGTAATACGTGCGTAAAAGAATAATGCGATAGCTGAAACAGCACCGATACCAACGAAGACAAACCAGATATAGTGCGCATTCTGCGTTGCCGCAGCGTAGCTTACCGTGTCCACTATCCCTGCATCGTTCATAAATAGTCTGGGATCAGGACAATATTTATCGAGCAGGAATCCCGACAGCCCGAAGGCAAACAGGAAGGAAAAGAAAGAGTGCAGATGACTGAATCCCAGGTATAACCCCTCTTCGCCTTTGGGTGCCTGCAGTGAAAAGAACTCCAGGTAACGGGGAGAGATAAAACACTCGGCTATCGCCTGGAAGGCTATACCCACAATCATCATAAAAGCGATTGGATGCAATCCCAGTATATAGGCCTCTCCAACCTGGTTTCCAAAGGACATGATCAATGCCGACAGAGGAATGATGATCATACCGATCATCATGGAGGAGATCGCACTACGTTTCCTCATCAGAGAGGTGACCAGGTTGACGAAGACGAAAACAACCAAAGGATTCACGTTGGCATACCATCCGGGAGAGGCACTCTCACCTATCATGCGTATCACGTACTTGGGCATGGTGGCATACATCTGACTCTGTATCATCCAGAAACCGCTCACGATGATGATCAGCAGCATCAGACGCCCGTTGAGCATCACTTTCACCATTGAACGGCCAATCTCCAGGAAGCTTTTTCCTTTTCCTTCGGTCTTGACAGATTTATAGAAAAAATAGACAGCAATAAGTGCCAGGAGAGTCATCGCTGCCGAGAAGTAGTTCAGATAGACCAGACCCTGGTCGCCCATGCTTCTGCGAAGCGGGTCCACCACCGTCTTACCGGTGAAAGCACCAATATTCACCATCATATAGAAGAGGGAGTAACCGCGTGCCCTGTTCTCCGGGGTCGTTTCACGTGCAACCGTGCCGGAAATCACCGATTTGATAAAGGCACCTCCAATCACGACCAAAATCAGCGGAGCAATAATCGACCAGCGCAGATGGCTCTCCTGCAGCCCCATGTAGGTGGTGGTCATCTCATAATTCACCAGTCCGGCATTCTCCAACATCGTGGGAAGGATCCCCAAGCCGGCGTAGCCTACTGTAAGCAGTGAGAAAGCAAGAATGATTGCCGTCCGGAAACCGATCTTATCGGCATAGGCACCGGCGAACAACGGCAACAGATAGAGCATGGCTGAGAATAACCCCGCGATCACACCCGCCTCAATATCTGAGAATCCCCAGACATTCGACAAATAAAGGGTGATAACGATGAAAACGGCATAGTAGGCCAGTCGTTCAAGCAGTTCAACGAAATTAGCAACCCAGAAGGGTTTTGAGAATTTAGCCATCAGCGTGGTTTTAGTTGTTAAACTTTACTATTAATTTTATTATCGAGAGCAAAGATAAAAAAAAAATTGAATATGGGGAGAACCTTGTCACTGTCAAAGATGAAAAATGAGAGATTCACTCTAAATCAATCACCGTGATTCCGGTGCCACCAAACTGTATATGTTCATCCTGGAAATGCGCTACGCCATTCACTGTTGCCAGGTATTCCCGAATGATCTGCCTCAGGGCTCCGCTGCCTGTTCCGTGCAGTATACGCACACGGGCAACGCCCAGCTGTATGGCATCATCAATAAAATAGATCACTGCCTGCAGAGCTTCATCACCGCGCATGCCGCGTACATCAATGTCCTGCCTGAAAGTGAGTTTACGCTCATGCATATAATCACGGGTGTTGGAAGCCTGCTTTTCTCTTTTTATCTGATTATTGCTTACCCGCTCCAGTTGATCGAGAGGAACGGTTGTTTTGATCATCCCGAAAGCGACGGTCGCTTTTTTCCCTGAGATCTCGATAATCTCGCCAACCGATGTTTGTCCTTTCATCCGTACAGTATGGCCCACGGCAGTCTTCTCCTCCCCTGTTACCTGTTTGGTCGCAGCAGAAGCCTTGTTTCTTTTCGCTTTTTTTCGTGTCCCTGTTTCTTCCGTCGATTCAACAGCAGCGCCCACCTTCTCTTTAAACTCATTAAGTGATTGCCGCGCCAGCCTGGTAGCCTCTTTATCGGCTTTCGTCTCCCTGATCTCACGGATGGTATTCTCAATGAGAGCGTTACTCTCTGTCAGCAGCTGCTCAGCCAGCTTTTTAGCTTCAGCCAGTATCTCTTTTTTCTGCTTGTTCATCGCTTCCAGATCGGTTTCATATTTCGATGTCACCTCTTCGAGATATTTGCGTTCACGGCGTATCTCATCCCGTTTGCGCTCCCAGTATCTGCGGTCGCGCGAGATATCCTGCAGGTATTTATCCATGTTGATGTACTCG
>JAENWZ010000095.1 GCA_016649795.1 Proteiniphilum sp.
CTCTATAAGCTATTTAATGAATTTATGTTAGAATATTAATCCACTATTTATACCCACGCTATTAGCAACAGGCTTCTTTATGTCTATTTTTGACCTACGATTAAAGTTGCGAAGTCTTAGGGCTTTTGCGATAGTATACAATTTCATTAACTTAAAAAATTAATACGTATGAAAAAGAACAGGCGAAAACTCCTCCCGAAGTATAGCAAGGCTTTTTTTGCTCTACTAGCATTGTTTCTATCATTGAGTGCATTCGCACAAAAGGTCACTGTCACAGGACAGGTATTTGATTCTCAAAGCCAATCTATTATTGGTGTCAGTGTGGTCGAGAAGGGTACTACCAATGGCGTGATTACTGATCTGGACGGCAACTTCTCGTTGAGCGTCGGCAATGGCACAACATTGGTAATCTCTTATGTGGGTTGTAAATCACAAGAAGTTAAGGCAAAGTCTAATATGAAGATTGTGCTGAAAGAAGACAATGAGTTGCTCGATGAAGTAGTGGTTATCGGCTACGGTACCGTGAAACGTAAAGATGTAACCACCTCCATATCCAGCGTATCCACCAAAGATCTTGATCAACGTCCCATTGTTTCGGCTGCACAGGCCATTCAGGGTAAGGCGGCCGGTATCTCTGTGATGCAGCCCAGTGGTGAGCCGGGTGCCGGATTATCTATCCGTGTACGTGGTACTACCTCCTTTAACGGAAGCAACGATCCGCTCTATGTGGTAGATGGCGTACCGATGACGGATATCAACTATCTTTCTGCCAATGACATTGAGAGTATTCAGATACTCAAGGATGCTTCTTCCGCTGCCATTTATGGTTCGCGTGCGGCAAACGGTGTTATTATGGTAACAACTAAGCAAGGAGCCAAAGGTGAGGCTAAAGTGGCTTTGAACGCACATGTGGGCATTACAAACGTGAGCAATAAGATCAAATCGCTGAATGTTGCCCAATACAAAAACCTAATGGATGAGATAGGTATGGTTCAGCTGCCCGACGGGTTGAAAGATGAAACAAACTGGTTCGATGAAACCTATCGCACAGGGGTAACACAGAATTATCAGGTATCCGTATCCAACGGTACCGACAAAATGAAATATTTCATTTCAGGAGGTTATACCGGTGAGAACGGAGTCATTAAAACTGCTTTCTACAAGCGCTATAATTTCCGTGCCAGTCTGGATAATCAGATACGTTCATGGTTGAACATAGGAGCTAACATTTCTTATGCCGACTATACCAGTAACGGAATTATTTCCGGTCAGGGCTCCAACCGCGGTGGTGTGGTTCTCTCGGTAATCAATACTCCTACGTATGGCAAAGTCTGGGACGATGCCGATCCGGGACAATACTATACTAATTTCTACGGTGTTAACATTACTCATCCGCTCGAGAACATGGCCCGTAGCGAGAATAACAAGAATAACACCAACAGGCTGATTGCTACCGGAAAGGCTGAGATCACTTTCATGCCTGAACTGAAGTTCAAGTCTACATTTACTCTGGATCGTAACTATAACAATACCACTAACTTCCTCGATCCTGTAAAGACAAGCTGGGGAAGAAACCAATACGGTGAAGGATCCGACAATCGTTCCCTGGGTTCGGTGCTTGTTTTCGATAATATCCTGACTTACACGAAATCGGTTAAGAAAAACAATTTCGATGTAATGGTTGGTTCTTCGTGGACAGGTTCCAAATGGTCTCAGAGTTATATGAGTGGCTCGCACTACATGAATGGTGATATTCAGACACTGAATGCCGCCAATAAGATTTCCTGGGATGGAACGGGCACTTCCGCTTCCGATTGGGCTATTATGTCTTACATCGGTCGTGTGGCATACAACTACGATAGCAAGTATCTGGTTACGGCCAATATGCGTGCCGACGGTTCTTCCAAGTTACACCCTGATCACCGTTGGGGATATTTCCCTTCCGTTTCGGCTGCATGGCGTATTTCTTCCGAGAAATTCATGAAAGAATTCAGCTGGATTAATGACCTGAAACTCCGTGGCGGTTGGGGACAAACCGGTAACCAGTCGGGCCTTGGCGATTATGCCTACCTGATGCGTTACAACATCAACCGTGTGCAATGGTGGGAAACGGGTAACGAAAATGCCGTACCTACGCTTACGCAAGCCAATTTACGTACCCAGGATTTAACATGGGAAACGACTTCGCAAACCAATGTCGGTCTTGACTTTACTGTATTGAATAGTCGGTTGACATTCTATGTGGACTATTACTACAAGAAGACCACTAACATGTTGATGAACGTATCTCTTCCTGCCGGACAGGCTTCCGATAATATCAGTCGCAACGAGGGTGAGATGACCAACAAAGGATTTGAATTTACTGTAAACTCGCATAACCTTACTGGTAAGTTTGTCTGGGATACAGACTTTAATATCTCTTTCAACAAGAATAAACTTACTAAACTATCGTTGAGCAAGATATACTATACGGCCATGACAAGTGACGTAGTGCATGAAAACGTGGTTCGTAACGAAGCAGGACACTCTTTGGGCGGTTTTTACGGATACATCAGTGATGGAGTAAATCCAGAAACAGGCGAATTGATGTACCGTGATGTGAACAAGGATGGGGTAATTTCTACTTCAGACCGCACATACATCGGCGATCCTAACCCGGATTTCACTTATGGCCTTACCAATACATTCTCTTATAAGGGCTTCAGCCTGAGTGTGCTTGTACAAGGAAGTTACGGCAACGACATCTTCAATGCATCACGCATGGAAACAGAAGGTATGTACAATGGCCAGAATCAATCGACACGTGTGTTGAAGCGTTGGAAGATACCCGGACAGATTACCGATGTGCCTAAGGCAGAATTTGATATGAAGAACTCTTCTTACTTCGTTGAAGACGGTAGCTACCTGCGTGTAAAAGACATCTCTTTGTCTTATAACGTCTCCGGACAATTGCTTAAGAAATGGGGCATCAGCCGCTTGCAACCTTACTTCACTGCCAACAACCTGATTACCTGGACCGGTTATTCGGGCATGGATCCTGAAGTAAACCAATGGGGAAATAGCGGATCTGTACAAGGTATCGACTGGGGCACATATCCTCAGAGTAAATCGTTTATGTTTGGTTTAAAAGTTGAATTTTAAATAAAAGAATAATATGAAACTCAAATCTATTATAGCCTGTTCATTAGGCCTTACTCTGGCGGTCACATCCTGTTCGCTTGATTATGATCCGGTTTCCGATTTCTCGGACGTGACTGTCGGTCAATCAGGAGGAGCGGGAGGTGGAATCCCTTTTAAAAACCGTGCCGAAATGCTTACTCAATACAATGGCATGTACTCAGCCATGCGTGATAATCAGGAGCACTGGTATGAGGATGCCCTTTTGCTAGGCGATGCTCACTCTGATAATGCTTACGGAGGAACTACCGGAGCCGAAGTTATTCCTTTTGAGAATAACTCCATAGACGGGGGAAACAGTGTACTCGATCGCGACTGGTCCGGGTACCTTGCCGATGTTGCCATTGCCAATAAAATTATCTGTTATGTAGATAGTGTGCCCGATGCCACTTTTGCGCAGAGCGAACGTGATCAGTGGAAAGCCGAAGCAAAGATTTACCGGGCGATGACTCTGTTTGATATGACTCGCATCTGGGGGTCGATACCCATTATCACAACCATTGCCGGAGACATTACTGCCGAAAATATTGAAGAAGTATATCCCAGCTACTTTCCTAAACAAAGCACTGTGGAGGAGGTCTATGCACAGATCGAAAAGGACCTGACAGAGGCTCTTTTGTCTGCACCCGATAACAATCCGTCGGATAAAACACGTATGAGTAAATCCGTAGCTCGCGCGCTTCTGGCTAAAGTATATGCAGAGAAACCCATCCGCGATTATGCGAAAGTAATTAAGTATTGCGATGATGTGGTGAAAGACGGCTTCTCTCTGGTAAGCAACTACGAAGACCTCTTTGGCATGAATGCCGATAATACCGATTGCAAAGCTCGTAATACGTCAGAATCTATTTTTGAGTTGCAGTATCCCGCAGGTAGCGGCAACTGGGTAACCTGGATGTTCGGACGGGATCTTTCTAATTGGAATGATAACTTTACATGGGCCAAATGGGTTACTCCGTCTCGCGATCTTATTAAAGCTTTTCAGGACGAAGGCGATCAAGTGCGCTACAACCAGTCTATTGTTTATTATGAAACTACCTGGAGTAATTACTACCCCTCCAGTAACTATCCGTTCATGTACAAATGCCGTTCCAGTCATAGCAACATCATCAAGTTGAGACTGGCAGATATTTTGCTGCTTAAGGCCGAAGCTCTCATCATGGAAGAGACGCCCGATCTGGCCGGAGCTACAACCATCATTAACACCATCCGTAATCGTGTGGGACTTGCTCCGTTATCGTCTTCAACGACATCGTCCAAAGAGAACATGGAAAATGCGCTGCTTAAAGAGCGTCGGTTAGAGTTGGCTTTCGAAGGACAACGCTGGTACGATCTTTGCCGTCTGGGTAAAGTAGAAGAGGTGATGAACGCCGTGTATGCCAAAGATAGCGGTCGTAAGAGCAGAGTGAACTTGTTCAACGAAAACTCTTACAGACTACCTGTTCCGCAGACTGCGCTCGATCAAAACGAAAATTTGGTGCAAAACCTTGGTTATTAACGCAAAAACAAAGTATAAAGGATGAATATTAAAAGTCTACTAAAGACCTTTTTAAGCCTTCCTGTGGTGCTCGTTGCCTGTGGCGCACCTGCCAATCCGGTAGATCCGGGCACGGGCGGTGATGCGAAGGGTGATGTAACGATATACGTCACCACCAACAACCGTTCGCAGGATTTCGCAAAGAAAACGGCCGACTTTAGTGAGAAGTCCAACATGTCTCCCACTACCATCACCCTCGATCCTACCGTGCGCTATCAGTCTATGGACGGTTTCGGGGCGGCTATTACAGGTTCTACCTGCTATAACCTGATGCAGATGACTCCCGAGAATCGGACAAAGTTCCTCAAGGAAACATTCTCTAACGAAGAAGGCATGGGCTACAGCTACGTGCGCATCTCCATCGGTTGTTCCGACTTTTCGCTCAGTGAATACACTTGCTGCGACACTCCGGGTATAGAAAACTTTGCTTTGCAGAACGAAGAAACACAGTACATTATCCCGGTGTTGAAGGAGATTCTGTCCATTAACCCTGCTGTGAAAGTGCTCGGTTCGCCGTGGACACCTCCACGCTGGATGAAGGTGGACAACCTGACCGATCTGAAGCCTTACAACTCATGGACAAGCGGACAGCTCAATCCTGCATACTATCAGGACTATGCCACTTACTTCGTGAAGTGGATACAGGCATTTCAGGCTCAGGGCATCTCCATCTACGCCGTAACTCCTCAAAACGAACCCTTGAACCGGGGCAATTCCGCTTCACTGTTCATGGGCTGGAAAGAAGAACAGGCTTTCGTCAGAGATGCGTTGGGGCCAAAGTTTAAGCTGGCTGCCCTCTCTACAAAGATTTATGCCTTCGATCACAACTACAACTACGATAATTTGGCCGATCAGAACGATTATCCGTTGAATGTGTATGATGACGAAGCTGCCGCCGCTTTCCTTACCGGTGCTGCTTATCATAACTATGGCGGTAATCGCGAAGAGTTGAATGATGTGAATGGCAAGCGTCCGGACAAAGAGCTGATCTTTACGGAAACATCCATCGGTATGTGGAACGACGGTCGTAACCTCAGTACCCGCCTGATGGAAGACATGCAGAATGTAGCTTTGGGTACCGTTAATAACTGGTGCAAGGCTGTTATTGTATGGAACCTGATGCTTGCCGACCGCGGCCCTAACCGTGAGGGAGGTTGCACTACCTGCTACGGCGCGGTAGACATCAATAAGAGTGATTACAAAACCATCACCCGTAACTCCCACTATTACATCATCGGTCACCTCTCTTCCGTGGTAAAACCCGGAGCAGTGCGTATCGGTACCAAGGGATACACGGCCAGCGGCATCACTTACTCGGCTTTTGAGAACACCGACGGCACGTATGCTTTTGTATTGCTCAACAACACCGCCAAGGTTAAAACGATTACGCTGAGTGACGGGAATCATCATTTTGCCTACGAAGTCCCTGCCAAAGCTGTGGTTTCGTATCGCTGGAAAAAATAGTTAATTATTAAATTCAAGAGATTATGAAGAGCTTAAAGTATATTTTATTTGTTACATTTGCAAGTCTTCTCTTGCTCAACTCATGCGAAGATAACGAAGCTGTGCCGGGCAACCCTATAATGGAGCCCAAAACCACGTTTGGCAGTGCCATGTTTGGTGACAGCTTAGCATTTACCGTAGTTGTTTCCGATGCGGATGTGCCGCTTTCAACGTTGAAAGCCCAGCTTTACTACGGCGATGAGAAGGTTTCCGAAACGGTAATTCGTACTAAAACCAGTAACGATTACAGTGGTAAAATCTTTGTTCCGTACTATGCCAATGTACCCAATGGTACAGCTACTCTGAAGCTGGTTTTGCAGAACATTCATTTCACCATTACCGAAAAAGAGTATGATGTGACGCTTACCCGTCCGGATTTTGCCTACCTCACTTTTGTGACAGCGGACAAAGAATACCGCATGGAGCGTACCGGTTTGTACCAATATCAGGTTATGGATACATTCCCACAGAAGATAAAAGGATACATCAAGTCGCCCAAAGCCTCTGCTCAGGGTAACGAAATTACCTTTGGATGGTCTAACGGTGCTATTGTGGAAGGCACAGTAACGCCTATCACTTTCTCTAAATCGAGTGCGGGAGAATATCCTATCATTTTCAATACGCTGACCTATGAAGGTTCTCCGTTTATGAAATTATTGGTAAACGACACACTGATGCAGATGGTCGATGACGACAATTATAAGGCCGATATGGATCTGACGCAGGGAGAGAAGCTCGAAATTTCGGGCATTAGCGATTATGATCAATGGTGGATAGACCCCGACTTCTTTACGCATGACGCTGAAGGCAAGCTGGAGTTTCTGCCGATAAGTGGCAGCTACCGCATCACAGCCAACTTAAAGTATAAGTACTTTATTGTTGAAACATTGAAAAGCGGTGTCCTTGCTACTTTACAGACAGACGGCACAGGAGCAGTCTGGATCATAGGTGAAGGCATAGGTAAACCCAGTGTGGCCGACAATCAGGTGGGTTGGGATACAGGTAAAGCACTCTGTTTGTCGCAAATCGAAGCGAAGAAATATCAGGTTACGGTTGTAGCCGGAACATCGATAACAGCGGATGCCATAAACTTTAAATTCTTTTATCAGAAAGATTGGGGTGAAGAGTTTGACAGTGCCTTTATGTCTACCACGAGTGATGTGGTATTTATAGGTGCTGGTCAGGATGTAAACGGACACGATAACGGTAATCTTGGCATTGTGACCGGCAAATCGCTCGAAGCGGGTGCAACCTACGTATTTACGGTAGATGTGACCGCCGGCATTAATAAAGCCGTTTTGACCGTGACGAAGAAGTAACATTCGGGATATATTATAATAATAAAATTAAATTGCTTTAGTGAGAGGCTGTCTTCAGTCGTTTCACTCAAAGCAATTTATTCAATTTAAAAAAGACGCACAATGATGACACATTTCACTTAATACCTTAAATCCGCAGCGATAAAAGCTAAAAAATCGACAAGCCCTGTAAAAATAATGGTCACAGGACTTTGTCTATTAAAATGTTTTCACCAATTTAGGTGAATAAACATCAAATCTGACGAAAATTACATATTCTAAAGAAAATATCAATGCTTTTGGCGGAATAAATTTCGCAGATTACATAATACCTAAAATCCGCAAGGAATTATCTATTACACA
>JAENWZ010000151.1 GCA_016649795.1 Proteiniphilum sp.
CAGCCTTGTGTCTGTCTCTTTCTTTAGAAAATTGTTCA
Organism: Proteiniphilum sp.; assembly: GCA_016649795.1. Taxonomy (GTDB): domain Bacteria; phylum Bacteroidota; class Bacteroidia; order Bacteroidales; family Dysgonomonadaceae; genus Proteiniphilum. The sequence continues at coordinate 39 of JAENWZ010000151.1, forward strand.
TCGCGTTAAATTTCACCAAATATACGACATTCTCTTTGTCTTGAGCCACCTTCTGCTTTCCATTTTAGGCCATCTTTCCTCTAAAAAACATTAATCCGGCAGAAGATATGTTACCTTTCATCAATCTGTCTGATGGTTTTTTTGGATAAAAAATAAAAAGACTATCTTTACATCATCTCAATTTATACCAGGTGAACGAAAGAATATTAATAGTAGAGGATGACCGCTCTTTCGGGGTCATGCTTCAGAAGTGGTTCGAGAGGAACGGGTTTTCGGTCACTTTGTGCTCCGGTATGGTCGCTGCCCAGGAAGAACTTTCCAAAGCGGCGTATAGGGTCATCTTATCTGATCTGCGCCTGCCTGACGGCGACGGTATCATGCTGCTGACCTGGTTGAACGAAACAGGCCTGTCGATACCTGTCATTATGATGACGGGATACGGAGAAATACAGACCGCTGTTTCCGCGATCAAACTGGGTGCTTTTGATTTCCTGGAAAAACCGATCAATCCCTCTCTTCTTACGCAGAAGATAGAAGCTGTTTTAGCATCGACAAAAGAAGCACCTTCCCTTCGGGAAAAACCGTCAGCAGCATACAATCAGCAGAGGGAAAAAGAGCACATTGTTTTTGGGCGAAGTCTCCTTTCAACCCAGATGTATTCCTATATAGACATGGTTGCACCCACGCAAATGGCTGTAATGATTGTGGGCGAGAGCGGGACGGGTAAGGAACATGTGGCACAAATGATCCACAGAAAAAGTGTACGGTCAGGTGGCCCTTTCGTTGCTGTGGATTGTGGTGGTCTGTCGATGGAACTGGCTCCCAGTGAACTTTTCGGCCATAAAAAAGGATCATTCACCTCTGCCATCGAGGACAAAACGGGTTTTTTCATGGAAGCCAACGGTGGCACATTGTTTCTCGATGAAGTGGGCAATTTGCCGTATGGGGTGCAAATGCAAATGCTTCGTTCATTACAAGAGAAAAGAATACGACCGGTTGGCACACCTTCCCCAATTGAGGTAGATGTGAGAATTATCACGGCTACGAATAAAGATCTGGAAAAAGCCATCGCTGAAGGACGGTTCAGGGAAGATTTGTATCATCGGCTGAATGAGTTCATGATCAAAATGCCTCCCTTGCGAGAGTGCGCGGAAGATATTTCTATATATGCAGACCATTTCAGGGAAGAGGCAAATCGTGAGCTGGATAAACAAGTGAAATCCATCTCTCCTGAGGTGCTGTCAAGGTTGGAGAGTTACGCATGGCCCGGTAATCTGAGAGAACTGCGCAATGTGATCCGACGTGCAGTACTGTTCTCGGCAGGAGATGGCATTACCTTAGACAGCCTGCCCATTTTGTCCGAAAAGAAGAAGGAGCCCGAAAAGGAGATCGTTGTTTCTCTGTTTTCGGAACCGGAGAGAGAAAAAGAGAAAATCATCATGGCGCTGGAGAGAGTAAAGGGCAACAAGACGAAAGCTGCCCTGCTGCTGCAGATAGACAGGAAAACGCTCTACAATAAGATTCATCTCTATAATATACAGCTGTAGTCATTTTTTCCGGATGCCTCCCCACGAATATAGTTCAGTAATGAGGCAAAGCAAGGATTTATAAACACTCTTTCCTGATGCGCTCTGTGAACGCACTTATTTGTGTTATCGTTTCCCTTAACTCTTCTTTCCAGTCAGGATAAGACCCCTCTTCGCAGTCTTTCAGTTCATCCATTTTGCGTAAAGCTCCGCAAAGATGATCGGCATCCAGCTGACTGAAGAAAGGATAAATCCTGTGGCACAGTTGTTGGGCTCCTTTAAAGTCGTTACTGTTGATTCGTTCTGTCAAGGCCACCCTGTCTTTACCGGATGTCTGCACAAATCCCGATAAAATATCTTTGATGGCTCTCTCGTCGTTGTCAAATAAAGCGGACAGTTTGGGAAATCTTCCTTTGAATACCTCTCCCCTCGGTTCCTGCGTCTCAGAGCCTGAAAGGATCTCCGCGAGCCTGCTCAAATGAATGGGTTTGGTGACCAATCCGGTAAATCCTTCCTCCATCGCTTTTTCCGTCGTATACTCATCGTATGCAGTCATCAGCCAGACGGGAATATCTGCATCTGATTTTCTTATTTCATGAAGGATATCTATCCCGGTGATATGCATCATCTGCATATCGGTGAATACAATATCGAAAGAGGAGATCACACGCAGGAAACCTTTCACATCCTGCATATTGCTGCACAGTTTCACCTTGTATCCTTTGTGAATAAGAAAATCCTTCACCATATTTCCCAGCGAAGGGTCATCTTCAAAAAGAAGTATTTTCCTGAAGATTTTGCTGTCCTTCACAGAACTCTTTTCCTTGCCCGCGGATTCGTAGCTATCCGTATGTGGGACTGGTAGCTTGATCGTCACGCTGGTGCCTTTACCTTTTTCTGATGTAAGTGTTATTTCTCCCTTCAGTGATTCCACTAGTCCCTTGGTTACATACAGCCCGAAACCGTTTCCTTCCGTTCTTAACGGGTTATTCATGCGGGAGAAAGGTTTGAATATTTTCTCCAGATCCTCTTTGTCTATTCCTATCCCCGTGTCCGTGACCGTAAAAATAAGCTGCTGCGCGTAATCCAGCCGGATGTGCACGCTTCCCTGAAGCGTGTATTTCACCGCATTTGATGTTACATTGACGAGTATCTGCTTCAGAAGGGTATAATCTGTTTCCACGAGAAAAGGGGATGTAGTCAGGTTTTCCAATTCCAAACGCAGCTCTTTCTCCTCGGTGAAGGGCCGAAACATATTGATCACATCATTGATCAACTCCATCAGATCGAACCGGCTGTAATGCAACACACTTTTGTTCCGCTCCAGACGCGAGAACTCAAGTAAATTGGTCAGCATACCCAAAATGTGCTTTCCTGAGTTCCGCGCCGACCGGAGCTGTCGCTTTCTCTCTTTCGGAATATCATCCGTGTCCCACATCTCCATATAGCCCATCATGGAACTGAGCGGTGTTTTGATATCATGCGATACGGATAACAGCAGTTTATGGCGACTCTCGATCAGCTCTTCGGTGAGTTGTTTCTCTTTTGCCAGATCGATGCGGGCTTTTTGTCCCTTGTTAAGGTCATTGATGATCAGAAAAATAATGACGAGTATTAAAAACAGGGACAGTGCCCCGACAGTAAGCGCAAAAGAAAAGATCCTTTGGGTGAGTGTCTCACTGTTCTCCGTACGCTCTCTTGTGGTTTCTATCGCTTCATTGTAGAATTGGGTAATGAGCAGGGATATGCGGAGAGAAATACTTTGCTCTGCAAAAATGAGTTCACGCACCTGTCTCTCTATCCCCTCTATTTGGGTGGAATAGGTTTTGGATGCTTCCTGTGTGATGTTCTTCAGATCGGCATACATCACTGTATCTACCCTCGAGGTGGATCGCGCTTCTTGTTCCGTGTGTGAAATGGTCATCGTGGTGTCGGGGGCGTATCGCGGATCAAACAGATTTTTAAGACGGCTCCAGAAATCTCTCCGCTGTTTTGCTACCAGAGTGGTATCCTTGCTGGTGGTCACCACGATGGAGTCCTGGATGATATCATCGTAGGTTTCTATCTTCTTGTCGAGTTCAATTAGGGGATTTTGTGACCGGAATTGCCAGACCAGTTTGTGTACAATTCTGTTTTTTTCCTGCAGCAATGAATCGATGTCTTCCGGTAGAATATCCTTCTCTCTTTCCTTTGATACACGCTTAATATGGCGTATTTGCCGGGATATGTCCTCCGAGATGGAATCATATTGATGCTGAAATCTTTTCCGCGGTGAGACCAGATACCTATTCAGCATGTCCTGTGCCTGCTGAACTGAAACAATCAGCTGATTGCTGTAGGATAAGACTTTGTTGGAATCAGCCATCTCCTGTTTCTGTATGTCAATGTGCTTCTTGAACAGATAGGAATAGATAAATAGTCCTGTAAAATACAGGATGATCACAAGAAATATCAACCCTATTTTTATTCTTATCCGATGTTCCGGCGTTTTTTTTGAATCCATGTTGCGCAACTTTGGTATGCCAAATATACATGATATATTTTAATTAAGACAACTCCTGTTTTTCGGATATTGCAATGAGGTGCGTGGATTTTTCAGGGGTTCATTGTGGAATGTTTCCACAATTTCCCCACAATTTCCACGATCTTTTTTTATACGATGAATGGAAATGATTGCTCATTTATTGCTGTATATCTCTGTTTAATAATTATATATGTTTTTTCTCAAAAACGCTTTCATGTTTTAGTACGGTATTTGATATATAAATGGTGTATGATAATAAGCATATCAAATATAAACTCAATGTGTAATCATTTTAAAATTGTATCATTATGAAAAAAGTTATTTTATCTATTACGCTTATCGCGACTATGATCGCGATGAACCATGTGCAAAATGTAAGTGCAATGAACGAACAACCCTCTACAACTATCATAACGGGTGACGATGGTTTTGTTGACGTGAAACTGGAAGACCTCAGTCCCGTAGTACAGGCAGCGGTCAATGCATTGACACAGGAGTACGAGGTGAAAGCATTGAAATTTAATGCTGAAAAACAACTTACAAAAGTTAAGTTGATTAAGATAGACGATCAGTCTAAGAAGACAGTATATTTTGATGTAGAAGGCAAAGAGGTTCAGAAGGATCCGGCTAAGTTGAAGGAAAAAGCAAAAATGGAAGAGCCAAAACCAGCTGCTGAGATCTCTTACGTGATGCAAGACAACGGTTTCGTAATCATCAAATTCGAGGAGTTGAACGAAAAAGTGCAGGAAGCTGTACGTACAATCTCAGATAAGTATGATATTACCGCTCTGAAAAGCAATACTGAGAAGCAACTTACCAAGGTAGTCGGCACCAGCAAGGAAGACAAAACAGAAAAGATATTCTATCTGAACGAAAACGGGGAAGAGGTAAAGCCTGATGCTGAACCGGCAAAGAAAGAAGTGACTGAAGTTCCCATGTTGTTATAAAGAAACAAACTACACTCTCGCACCTCTATATATATTTTCTTGGTTAACACATTCTTCTTGTCATAACTAAGGAACCCCATCGCCCTCTTAATGTGATATCTAAGAGGGCGATATTTTTATTGTCCCGACCTTTTCTATTAGCACAGAAAGGTTTTATTACTTGGAGCCCTCCCATATCTCCCACGCTGCCGATGCCTGGCGTTGCAGCATCTCTTTCCCGTTTTTGGTTGTTGCGCCTTGTGCTTTTCCTTTTTGAAGGAAGAGGGTCTCTTCGGGATTATATACCAGATCATACAGTAAATGATCGGATGTGAGATGTGTATAGGGTATAGCGGGAGATTCATTCACATCTGGAAATGTACCCACAGGTGATGCGTTCACAATGATTGTATAGTCCGCAATTATTTCCGGCGATAATTGATCGTAACCGAATCTGTTTGCTCCCGCTGTGCGGGAAACATGTTTCCATTCAATTCCCAGATCGGAGAGTGCCTGCCCTACCGCTTTTGAAGCTCCTCCTGTACCCAGTATCAGGGCTCTTTTGTGGATTGCTCTGTTCAGGAGGGGAGAGAAAGACTCTTTGAAACCAATGTAATCGGTGTTGTACCCCATTAGCTTGTAAAAATACATATCACCGGGATTTCGCTCAATCTTTATCACGTTTACCGCACCTATTCTTTCTGCTTCAGGCGAAATATCGTCCAGAAAAGGAATCACTTTCTCTTTGTAGGGAATGGTGACATTCAATCCTTTCAGATGCTGGTTGAAGAGTATCACGTGACATATCTCCAGAATATCCTCAATTTCAAA
>JAENWZ010000278.1 GCA_016649795.1 Proteiniphilum sp.
ACATCCATCTTTTGCACGCGCACGTTAAAACCAGCAGGAAGCGAAGCCGATACTTCCTTCATCTTCTCTTCCAGTCTCAGCGATGTGGTTTTAAAATTCACATTGCTCTTAAAATCGATACGTATGGAGGATTGCCGGCTGCTGATCTCCGATTGTATCTTGTCAACCCCGCCCACGGAGCTGATGGCTCCTTCAAGCGGAATAATCACTTCCGACTCCACAAAGGCAGGATCCATATCCTGTTGCGAGTTAACGGAAACGAACAGCATGGGCAGCTCCGCATTGGGAAGCAACTCAACCGGTAACTGTTTATACGACACATACCCCAACAGGGTAGATGCGATAAACAACATACTGATTGTTACTCTTCTGTTTAAAAGAAAGTCCATTCTTTATTTGTCAAACTGTAAATTTCTTTAACTCTCCTCAGTATTTGTCACCTTCCGCTTCAACTGCTCAAACAGGTAATAGACACAGGGGATCACAACTAGGCTCATCAACGTGGAAGTAACCAGTCCGCCGATCACTGCCACAGCCATTGAGGAGCGCATCGCTACACCTTCTCCAAAATTGAATGTCATAGGCAATAGCACCAGAATCGTCGTGAGGCTTGTCATGATGATGGGCCGTATACGCTGTTGTCCTGCCTGGACGATGGCCTCTGTCAGCGTCATCGTTCTCTTAAGCTGGTTGATGCGCCCTACCAGGAGGATCGAGTTGTTGATGGCTATCCCGGCCAGCATGATGATACCCATTGCTCCCATGATATTAAGCGGGGTCCGGGTGATCAGGAAAAACATGACTGCCCCCACCAGACCAAACGGTGTGGTTAACAATATCGTAAAGGGGTGCAACAATGATTCATACTGAGATGCCAACACCATATATACCAAAACCACTGAAAGCAACAAAGCAAACAAAAGACTCTCCATCGATTCTTTGCGTCTCTCTTCTTCTCCCGTTACCGTGATGGAATAATTCGAAGGAAGATCGACATCCGCCACTGCCGCACGAATTTCCCGGGCTACCTTGTCGAGGGATTTATCTGCATCCATATTGGAAACAATCTTGTTGAGACGGCTTTGGTTCCGGCGGAATATCTCTTTTGGTGCTTGCGAGTGGGTGATGGTTGCAATCTCATTCAGCCGAAACTCCTGGCTTCCGCTTCTGATCACCAATTCTCCCAGTTCTCTGCTGGTCATATCCGGCACTTTGATAACGATATCCCGCATCTCACCCCTGTAATCCATTTTTCCCACATCATGTCCCTGTAGTTGCTGTCCGATCTGCTGAATCACAGTAGCCACCGATATGTTATGGATTCCCGCGATGGTGCGGTTGATATTGATATTGAGTTCGGGTGCGCCGTCGGCCATTGACGATTTTACATTATAAATACCCTCCACGGATGCCATTCGCGACAACACATCGTCCGTTAAGAAGACAATCTCTTCAAGATCTTCTCCTTTTACTTCCACTACAATGGGTGCCTCTTCGTCACCCAAAAACTCACCCAACGAATTGTCATCCTGCTTAAATGAAAGTTCCAAACCATCAATATTATTGGTAGCTTCTGAGAAACGTGCGATCAGATGCGCAGGAGATATATTACTCTGTTCGGATAATATAACTTTCATCATCGCCGTATGCTCCCCTTCGAATATCTCATTAACTGAAGAGCCTTTACCAATATGGCTATAGATCGTAGCCAGGCTGTCTCCACTGATCCTATGCAACAGGTATTCCAAATTATTCACCACGGCATCGGTACGTTCCAACCGGGTGCCTTCAGGCAATTTGACCGATATCGTGAAATCTTTCCCTTCCGAACGCGGTAAAAACTCGGTACCTACAAAGGGTATGAGGAGTATGGAGACGACCAGAATAGCACTCGAAACACCTATCACCCACCAACGATGGGTGAGCAGCGTACGAAGATGATTGCTGTACCCTTTGAACTGCACCGCTTTTGACTCGGTTTTCATGTTTTTCCGTCCCGTTAGCCTGTCATACAACATGGGAATCACCAACAGGGCCACAAATAGTGACGACAACAGTGAAAACGTTACGGTCCATGCCAGGTCTTTGAACAGTTCGCCCGATGCGCCATGCAGATAAACAATCGGGATGAATACAACGATGGTCGTCAATGTAGAAGCAATGACAGCCCCGGAGACCTCCGTCGTACCGTTGATGATTGCCTCTCTATGCTCCAGGCCCTGTTCCCGATTTCGGAATATCTCTCTATCACCACGATCACATTATCGATCAGCATGCCGGCGCCCAAGGCCAGTCCACTCAACGTCATCACGTTAAGTGTGAGGCCATTGAAGTACATCATGGTAAAGGTGGCGATGATAGATATCGGTATAGAGACACTCACGATGAGCGTCGTACCTATCCTTCGAAGAAAGAAAAACAAGACCAACACGGCAAGCAGCATACCAAAGAAAGCACTGTTCATCACCTCCCCGATGGCCTGTTTAATAAAGGTTCCCTGATTGCTGATCACCTGAAACCTGTATCCGGGCAACGCCTGTTCGATAACTGACAATTGACTGGTGATCAGATCTACTGCCTTTACCGTGTTAAATTGCGTCTCTTTATAAACCGACAGACCGATGCAGCGCTCACCATTTATACGCATAATATTATCGGGTTGTGCATTCTCAAATTTCACTGTGGCTACTTCTCGTAAAAACAGGGGTGCGCTTACACCGGCTCCTGTATTCTGCATAGCGGATCCGCCCGTGGTTGCCTCCGTAGGTTTGTAGCTGACGATCAGATTTTCGAAATCCGCCTCGGAGTTAAACAGCGACGAGCTCTTTACCAGATACTG
>JAENWZ010000143.1 GCA_016649795.1 Proteiniphilum sp.
ATTTTTGTGTGCGGATATATTCGGTTGCACTAAGTGCTGCAATTGTTCCGTCACTCACGGCGGTAGTGATCTGACGGTATCGTTTTGCCACACAGTCCCCCGCCGCATAAACACCCGGCAGGCTGGTCTTCATTGTGTGATCCACAACAAATTCTCCGCTATGACTGGTTTCAACCAATCCCATGAATGCTTCCGTATTGGGTATGTAACCGATAAAAACAAAGACTCCATCGGTCGCCAACTCAGAGATCTCTCCTGTCCTGAGGTTCTCAATCTTCACCTTCTCCATCGTCTCTCCACCCCTGTACTCTCTCAGCTCCGACTCCATGATAAAGCTTATCTTGGGATTGCGTTCCGCCTCTTCCACTGCATGGGCAAATGCCTGAAAATGGTCGAACTGATGCACGATGGTGACATGTGATGCGAAATGAGTAAGTGTCACCGCCTCTTCAAGGGCGGAGTTACCTCCGCCAACCACTATCAGCCTCTTATCCCGGAAGAAATCAGCATCGCAGGTGGCACAGTAGGAGATCCCTCGTCCTTCAAACTCTTTCTCCCCGGGAATGTTAAGAGAGCGGGGTTTACCACCGGGAGCAAGGATGACTGTTTTCGCACGGAAGACTCTTCCGTCTTCGAGCTCTATCTCCTTAATTTCGTCGGCCAAACGATAGTCCCGGATTTTCACGTTGGCCTTCAGAGCGCAACCAAAACTCTTCGCCTGTCTCTTCATGCTGTCAGCCAGTTCGTACCCTTTCACCGTCTCCACACCCGGATAATTGGCTATTTCGTTCGTCAGCACCATCTGTCCTCCGGTAACCCCTTCGCTCAGGATAAGTGTGTCGAGCTTACCACGCGATGAGTAAATCCCGGCGGAGAGTCCTGCCGCACCGGCACCAAGCACTATTACATCGTATATCTTTTCCATTATTTCACTCTTTGGCTATTAATATATACAGTAACCTTCTATCACAATAATCTCATGTTGACCTGTTCTGGTTACCCTATTCCTTCAAAAAAATGCGAGAAACACGCCATAAAGGCAGTATTCCCCACATCATTTATCATTGATCGTTCCACTTACGCGAGATACTGATCGAGATTCGCAGTGACCTGCTCCATATTCTGAATACTGGTCGTTGCCTTGGCTACCTGCCCGTTTTTGTAATACATGGTGAATGGCAGTCCCATAAATCCGCGACATTCGGGTGCATTGCGAATCACAACCGATTCCGGACTATCGAATGCCATGGAGTAAAATTTCACTCCGGGACGCTCCTCTTCGAGCTCTTCCATAATCTCATACACAGGGATACACATAGGCCCCATACGTCCGCAGCACACCATCACATTTTCGTTCTCGCTGATTATCTTCTGCAGTTCCTCTGCAGATTCAATTTCCTGAATGTTTGTTCTTAAATAGTTCATTTTATTGTTGTTTAATTGATTTATTTTCCGGTACAAAGGTAGGGTATAAAAGATGAATGAACGTAAAAACGGGGATGACATACCCCATGGAACAGGATGAGATAAATCAGTTATCTGACTGACGGAAATCAGTTTCAATAAAAGTTGTATCTTTGAAGAAAAATACGAAGAGATGAACCAGGTGATGAAAGATGAGATGGATAACTGTGAAAAGATGGTAGCCTGTTTCCGTAACCTGAAACCGGAAGAGCTGGAGCTGATCAGCTCGGGAAAAACGGAGCTGACCTACCTGGCCGGTGAAAATCTGTTTAAGCAGGGTGCTTTCTCCACACATGTACTGCTGATTCTGGATGGACTGGTAAAGGTGTATCTGCAGACGGGAAGGGATAAGCAGCTCAACCTGCAGCTGGCGAAAGCGGGCGATTTCCTGGCCTTCTCCTCCCTTTTCGGGGAGACGGTACACGCTACCTCGGCAGTCGCACTTACCGACACGCAGGTATGCATGATAGACAGGGAGAAAATGCGGACGCTACTGCTAGGCAACGCTGAATTCGCCATGCGTATTACCTCCCGCAATTTCCGTAACGAAAGGCAGCTGCTAACAGTAATTGGCAATATGACCTACAAGCAAATGAGGGGAAAAGTGGCTTCTGCCCTCCTTTACCTGAGTGGTGATGACTTCACCGGACAGGAAGTGTTCGTTCATCTCTCTCGTCAGGATCTAGCCAATTTCGCTTCCGTGGCTACCGAGAGTGCCATCAAGCTGCTGAAAGAGTTTGAGCGCGACGGGGTTATTGCGCTCGAGGGGAAGGGTATAAAAATTATTGATCGTACCGGATTGGAAAAAATTGAACGGTTAGGATAACCACTTTCCGGAATAGATTAGTTTCAGTAACAGGGGATACCATTATTTTTGCCATTCTGAGCAACAAGAGATCCAATGATCTCAACCGTTCTGGCTGATTGTCCTGAGTAATTTTTTATCTGTAATCTTTACCTTTCTTCCCGTCATCTCAATGATGCCGTCCTGAATAAACTCCGAGAGGGCGCGGTTGATGCTCTCCCTTCCTGCATCAACCCAGTTTCCAATATCTGACTGCGAGAGGGGAAGTGTAAACTGGTCCGTTTCAAAAAGATTCTCTGAAAATTCGAGCAGCACATCGGCAAGATTCCCTCTCATCTGCTTCTGTGTACGGCTGGCACAACGCCGGTAGGCCTCCAGCTCACTCTTGCAGAGCTCCATAAGGATGTAACTGCTGAACTCTCTGTTCTCACCCAGCAGCTTCTTAAAAACCCCCAGATCAATAAAGCAGACCTCCGAGTCGAGCACAGCGGTCACACTATACTGATTAATCTTATCACCAAACGTTGTAGGAAGACCGAGGTAGGTGGGAGCCTTCACCAACCGCACTATTTGCTCTCTCGAGGGACCGGATATATGCACTTTTTCCATCCCCTTACGGAGAAAAATCACATTGGTGGAAAACACCCCCTGTTTGATGATGGAGTCACCCTTCCTGAATTTCACTAAAGCATGGTGACCACCCAGCATCTCAATCTGGCAATCCTTCAGCTCGACAGAAGATCTCAACACACATTCACAGTCGATACATTCATTTCTCATTCTTCCAATTATATTAAACCTGTGAAATTCATCTGATTACTTATTTCTTGCAACAAAGTTAGAGAAAGATGTGACATATCTCACAAAATAAAGTAAAAATCTGCACCCGTAAAAAAAAAATTATTAAAGAATTATTTCTTTAATTTGTACCTCATTCATATACAAAATTATACAGGACAAATATGGAAAATTCAAGTACCCCCACCATGGAAGCACTCCGGAATGAGCTGGAGCGCCTCAAGGCAAAAACCACCCGTCTGGAAAAATCCAGGAAGGATCAGCTCTCCATCGCCATCGTATCGGGAGATATGGACAAGATCCTGGCGGCAATGATCATATCTCTGGCTGCAGCAGCGATGGACTCGCAGGTAAAGCTTTTTTTCTCGTTCTGGGCACTCTCGGCATTGCGCGATCCCAAAAAAAAGGCGAAGGGAAAAGACTTCATCTCGAAGATGTTTGGCATCATGCTGCCCAACGGCCGCAACAGGCTGAAGCTCTCCAATATGAACATGTGCGGCATGGGGCCTGTGATGATCAAAAGCCTGATGAAGAAACAGAACGTGATGTCGCTCGATGAAATGTTCAAGGAGGCGGCCAACCTGGGTATAGAAATCACGGTATGCGAGATGTCGATGAACCTGATGGGTTTCAAAAAAGAGGAAATGATCGATTATCCCCACCTTCGTTACGCGGGTGCTACCACATTCGTTGCCGATGCAGGCGAGAGCAGCATGCAGTGGTTTATTTAAGCGAAGAAAGCTGACTGCTGACCACTGACTGATTGCTGACCGCTGAAAGCTAAGAGCTAACTGCTGATCGCTGATCGCTAATAACTGACAACTGACTTACAAACAATAATAATCAATCATTTACAATTATGACAACAGAAGAATTAAAAGCATTGAAATCAAATTTAACGGTAGACGCACGTGGTACAGCTTGTCCCGGTCCACTTTTGGCAGCTAAAAAAGCCATCGGCGAAATTGAATCGGGCGAAATTATGGAAATATTGTCGGCTGACGAAGGAACCAAAAACGACATTCCACGCTGGTGTGAAAAAGTGGGACATGAATATCTTGGTTTTTTCGATGAAGACAGCTTCAGCCGTTTGTACCTGATTAAAGATTAAATTTTCACTTAACCAGCTTTTACTCCCTACTTCCGGCCTCTGTTAAACGAGCCTGGGAGGAGGGTTCGAAGTGAGGTTTTAAACGTTTCATATCTATGCTGAACGATCATAAATCTCCCAAAATTTTGGTATTCTCCACCGATAAAATTTCCGATCCGGGAATTGACCAGGCAGGATTGAGAAAAATCCACTATTCTCCCTCTGTGTATGTCATCAACATGCCTTGTTCATCGGGTGTTAAGCCACGCTGGATCCTTCATGCTTTTGAAAAAGGATTTGATGGTGTTTTTATTGCAGCAGACGGACACGAATGCTCCTATAGTGCGAGTTGTCCCGAGCGTACAAACGATATCATTGTAGCGTCTCAGAAATTGATGACAGAAAAAAATATCAATCCAAAACGCATCCGCATGGCAGCGTTGTGTTCTGTTTGTGCAGAGCCGTTTGTCAGCCATATGGAAAATTTCAGTAAAATTTTAACCGGACTGGAAGAGTAAATTCAACTGCGTTTGAAATCTATATATAGGATAGCAAATTATGAATAAACAACAAAATAATCAATACGATACGCTGGTTATAGGAGGTGGAATAGCAGGTCAGGAAGCGGCGTTGAGTTTGGCAGATATGAATCACAAGGTACTGTTGGTGGAAAAAGGGCTTTCCATCGGTGGTAAAATGATTCAGCTGAGTAAGGTGTTCCCGACACTCGACTGTGCAGCGTGTATCACCACACCCAAAATGTCGGAAACGGCACGCCATCCCAATATCACGTTGATGCTGAGCAGCGAGATTGGCGGGATAAGTAAAAATTCCGACGGCGATTTCGATATCAACGTGACCAACAAACCACGTTATGTAATTCAGGAAAATTGTACGGGATGTCAGGAGTGCGAGGTGGTGTGCCCCGAAGTGCGCAACGATGAATACAATACGAATCTGGCGGGGCGAAAAGTGGCTTATATTCCATTTAGTCTGGCAAACCCGCGTATTGCTACCATCGATCGTCAGGGTCATTCGGCTCCGTGTATAAATGAATGTCCGGGTGGTGTGAAAGCTTACGGATACATCACGCTGGCCCGCAACGGACAGTATGAAGAAGCAATGAAACTCCATCTGGAAGACATACCGTTTCCCGGAAGTTTGGGACGTGCCTGTTATCATCCTTGTCAGAATGCCTGTACACGTGGCATGATGGAAGAACCGGTAGATATCCGGAAAATAAAACGGTATTTTTCCGATTGGTATTATGAAAAATACCCGCAAGCCCCCAGTGTGGAGATCAAAGAAAAAACAGGAAAGAGAGTCGCCGTTATCGGTTCCGGCCCTGCCGGAATAACTGCTGCCTATCACCTTGCACTGAAGGGTCACACCGTGACGATTTTTGAAGCTGCTCCCGCGGCCGGTGGCATGTTACGTTTGGCTTTGCCTGAATATCGTGCACCAAAAGACGTGGTGGACAGGGATTTGCAAAATATTACCGTATTGGGTGTTGACATTGAAGTAAATAAAAAAATAACTGACCTGAAATCGCTTAAGGAACAGGGTTTTGATGCAGTGTTTGTGGGTATCGGCACACACAAGGCGATCTCTTCGGGAACAGAAGGGTCTGATTTGAAGGGTGTGGTGGATTGTCTTACCTTCCTTCGGGAAGCCAATATAGGCAAGCGTGACGACTTAACCGGCAAAAAAGTGATGGTGATTGGTGGTGGAAATACGGCCATTGACGCTGCAAGGACGTCGCTACGTCTCGGTGCCGAAAAAGTGATTGTGGTATATCGCCGCAGCCGTGAAGAGATGCCTTGCTTTGCTCCGGAAATCGAAGAAGCAGAAGAAGAAGGCGTAGAAATCAG
>JAENWZ010000089.1 GCA_016649795.1 Proteiniphilum sp.
CATCTCCTCGCTCCAGAGGAACTCCCGCATCGGTTTGCCGCTGCCCCAGAGAGCAACCCTGCCGCACGTCACGCCATATTTCTCCAGCAGATTGATGATCTGCTCATCTGTTGCAGATCCCTTTGTTCCCTCCGCCGTCCGAGGTTCCGCATCCCAACCCCGTACTATAGCACCAACACCCTCTACCGGTCGTCGGCGCAGATCCTCCCGGATCGCCTCCATATCGCCCTCCATCAGGCATTTCGCCAGGTGTATCTTACGGATCATCGCCGGCAGCACATGGCTCTTCTCCAGGTCGAAGTTGTCGTTCGGTCCGTAGAGGTTAGTAGGCATCACGGCGATGTAGTTGGTATCATACTGCAGGTTAAAGCTCTCGCACATTTTTAAGCCGGCGATCTTTGCAATGGCATAGGGCTCGTTGGTATATTCCAGCGGGCCGGTCAGCAGCGTATCCTCGCTCATCGGCTGCGGCGCCTCTTTCGGGTAGATGCAAGTGCTGCCCAGGAAGAGCAGCTTCTGCACGTTGTGCCTGTAGCTCTCCCCTATCACGTTGTTCTGTATCTGCAGGTTGCGGTAGATGAAATCAGCCCGGTAGGTGTTGTTGGCCATGATGCCGCCCACGTGCGCCGCCGCCAGGAAGACATACTCCGGCTGCTGCTCCTCAAAGAAGCGGGCCACAGCCACACCGTCCATCAGGTCCAGCTCGCTGTGTCTCCGCCCGATCAGGTTACTATACCCTCTCTTCTCCAGGTTATTCCATATCGCCGATCCCACCAGTCCCCCGTGTCCGGCAATGTATATTTTCGCATTTTTGTTCATATGTTTGATTTTAGCTGGAAGCGGTAAGCGGTAAGCTTTTTAGCATATCGCTTATGACTTACAGCTTACATTTTCCCCACCTTCTCCAAATCATGCCGCATCATCTGTCTTACCAGCTCCTGGAACGATGTTTTTCGTGGGTTCCATCCCAGCAGGGTGCGTGCTTTGGTAGGATCGCCCATCAGCTGCTCCACTTCGGCGGGACGGAAATACTTTGGATCCACCTCCACGAGAATGTTCCCCGTAGCCTTGTCTATCCCCTTTTCGTCGATCCCCGACCCATCCCATCGCAGGTTGATCCCCGCTTCGGCGAAGGCCAGCGTACAGAACTCGCGCACGGTATGCATCTCGCCCGTAGCGATCACAAAATCCTCTGGTTTGTCGTGCTGCAGCATCAGCCACATGCACTCCACGTAGTCGCGGGCGTGGCCCCAGTCACGACGAGCATCCATATTGCCCAGGTAGAGTTTGTCCTGCATCCCCTGTGCGATACGGGCGGCAGCCAGGGTGATCTTGCGGGTGACAAAGGTCTCTCCGCGCCGCTCACTCTCGTGATTGAAAAGGATGCCATTCACGGCGAACATACCGTACGACTCGCGGTAGTTCTTCGTGATCCAGAAGCCGTAGAGCTTCGCCACGCCGTAGGGACTGCGTGGGTAGAACGGCGTCGTCTCTTTCTGTGGCACCTCCTGCACCAGGCCGAAGAGCTCCGAGGTCGATGCCTGGTAGATCCGTGTCTTCTTCTCCAGTCCCAGGATACGCACCGCCTCCAGCAGGCGCAGTGTCCCCACCGCATCCGTCTCGGCCGTGTACTCAGGTACGTCGAAGCTCACCTTCACGTGACTTTGTGCCGCCAGGTTATAGATCTCATCCGGCTGAATGGTCTGGATGATCCGTATCAGCGAGCTGGAGTCCGTCATATCGGCATAATGGAGGTTGATCTCCCTTTTCTGCTTCATGTCGCGCACCCACTCGTCGAAGTAGAGGTGCTCAATGCGTCCCGTGTTGAAAGAGGAGGAGCGGCGCAGTGTGCCGTGCACCTCGTAACCCTTCTCCAGCAGGAACTCCGCCAGATAGGATCCGTCCTGTCCTGTGATGCCGGTGATCAGTGCTTTTTTATGCATGTTGATATTCTGTTTGACTTAATAATAAAGTATAAAGATATGTTTTTTTATTCTCTTCCGATAGTAGAAAGCACAAAAAACGCCAGTATCATTCTGCTGAACGCTGAGAGCTGATCTGATCACTAACTGCTGAAAGCTGATTGCTGATCTTACCATACATATACAACATAATAAGCAAATATTGTCATTGTATTGACTAAATTAATATAAATTCCGTCATTGTATTGACTGTATTTGCAGACATATTATCTTTTGTGATAAACAACCGCTGATTGCTGATAATTGACCTCTGACCACTGAAAGCTGACCACTGACCGCTAATATATCCCAACTGCATTTATCGCGTACAAAGGCAGATTAATCATCCACGATTCCACTTTATAGTCAGCCAGGGAGGTACGAATAGCTTTTCCGGGGCTGTTTTTCTGACAGAAAAGCCTAAAGCTGTTTGACTTAACATTTTCACCAGATTTCACTTCGATTGGTATCACATCACCATTTGCTGTTTGAATAAGAAAATCAAGCTCATACTTGCTGTTACCGAATGTATGATAATAGAGTGACAATTCGCTCTCTTGATTCAGTTGCTGGAAGACATATTGTTCCGTCAATGCACCTTTGAACTCGGAAAAAATGGCATCACCCTCTGCAATCGTTTTGGCATTCAGCTTCGACATTGCCCCCAGGAGTCCCACATCGTTGTGAAAAAGTTTGAAGGCAGATAACTCCTGATACGCAACCAAAGGCAAAGCGGGTTTGTTTGTGTTGTAAACCTTATGCAGCAGACCTGCATCGGTGAGCCATTGGATGGCCAATTCAAAATCCTTGGCTCTGGCACCCTCTTTTATCACACCGTAGATGAATTTTTTGTTTTCTTTCGATAACTGCGATGGGATACTATCCCACACCATGTTGATCCTCGGTAAAACTTCCTTTGGAGCATGTTTTGAGAAGTCGTTCCGATAGGAGTCAATGATTTGATTCTGGATGATGCGCACCTGTTGCCAATCCCGGTTTTCCACAAAATCGCCGACAGCCTCGGGCATTCCGCCTACATACAGATAATAGCGCAGGTAGTTGATTAGTTTATTTTTAAAAAAGGAGAGATTTTCAAGATCATTTTTTACCAGGAGATCTGTGATGCCCGGTTCATCCATAGCCAGCAAGAACTCGTAAAATGACATGGGATACAATTTCATCAACTCCACTTTTCCAACGGGAAATGACTCACCGGGGTGTATACCCACCCCAAGTAGAGAGCCTGCAGCGATGATGTGGTACTGGGGTGCATCTTCATAGAGATACTTCAATGCGGTGATGCCTTTACGTGCCACCTGAATCTCATCGAAGATGATCAAGGTATCCGCTGCATTTATCCTGAGATTACAATAGGCGTTCAGCACCGTTACAATCCTGTCTGCATCAAAATCAACTTCAAAAAGATGAACCGGAGCACCCGGCCTTTCAAAATTGATGTATGCCACCTGCTTGTAATGCTTTCTGCCGAATTCCTGCAGAAGCCAGGTCTTGCCCACCTGCCTGGCTCCAAGGAAAACAAGCGGCTTCCGTCTTTTGGACATCCTCCACTTAATCAGCTCATTCACCTTTGTACGATACATATTTACCGGCTTTTATGAAGTTATTAAACATTTTTCTCCCAATATAATCCGATAAAAATACACTTTTCTCCCAATACATCAAAGCAAAACCGCACTTTTCCAACACGAAGTCAACTTCCTGGTTTCCGTCACGCCAATAGTATAGACTGTATTTTTCAGAGAGAGCATGGTTCAACAAATGTGTACCAACCGATGATTCAACCAATCTCCCCCAATATTTGGGAGAGATGATTGCCTGTTCATAGCTTCCATCACTTTGAGAAGTTATCAATACATTGTTATAGACCTGAAATTTCGGACTTGAACCACGCTTTCGAATCTGGGCTCATTAATCCTCAATATAACTCTCTCCAAATGTGCACGTTCAAACATATCTAGTGAATTTACTCAATAGGTTAACTATTTTTACTCATTATATTGAGCAAATTTACTCAATACTTTTGAATCGATATGGAAAAATGTGTTATAACCTATTGCTCTATCTGTTAGCTGACTGCTTATTGTTAAATCCTAAACCTAAACCGCTGCCCCTTTCAATCTTCCACCTAAAAGCTAATAGCTGACTGCTGACCGCTTACAGCTTAAATATCTCCCTCGCCCGTTTCAGCCGCTCTGTCGACAGCTCAGGTATACCCTCCAGCCGGTATTGCAACCCCATCTGTTCATATTTGCGGGTTCCCATGGTGTGATAAGGCAGCAATTCCACTTTTTCGATGCAGCGGTAAGGTTTGAGGAAGTCCACCAGCTGCTGCAACAGATGGTCGTCGTCCGTCCATCCCGGCACAATCACATGGCGTATCCATGTCGGGATCTGCTTCTCTTCAAGGTAATCAAGAGAGCTGAGGGTATTGGTGATCTTCGCGCCGGTCAGCTCCTTGTGCTGTACCCGATCGATCGATTTCACATCGAGCAGCACCAGATCCGTCACATCCAATGCGTCACGCACCGCCTGTGTCCAGATAGCCCCTGCAGTGTCCAGCGCCGTGTGGATCCCCTGCTCCCTGCAGAGGAGGAAGAACTCCCGCACGAACGCCGCCTGCATCAGTGGCTCCCCACCGGTCACTGTGACACCCCCTTTGGCGATAAAGCTTTTGTAGCGCATCACCTCCTCCAGCAGCTCTTCCGGCGTCATCCGGTAGCTGCCCTCCCCTTTCTCCCATGTGTCCGGGTTGTGACAGTAGAGGCAGCGCAGCGGGCAGCCCTGCAGGAATACCACGAATCGTATCCCCGGGCCGTCCACCGTGCCGAAGCTCTCCAAAGAATGTATATTTCCTACCATAGGATGTGATTGATAAAGATTAGTGTCTCCGGATAATATTTCCAAGACATCAGCTTATTGCCGGGGGATCCGTTTGCTGCAACAAGCGTGAGCTGACAAGTTGTTTGAATATTTGCGATAAGCCAAATGAGCAGAAGACAAGTTTACTTGGATTATGCCATGGTGAGCAAATGTCTACGTTAGTGAACGAAGCGAGTTCTTGTCAGGCAGCTTGTAAAGCGTAAACGGGTCGACAAGAAGATGCAGTCGCAGTGAAATATATCCGGAAGCCGCAAAGCTGAGAATTGATACCGGGTCTGTCAGAAGCAGCAAGATGCAGAAATATTGAATCAGCTGTAAAGTAGGATGTTTTTCTTGAACCTCAGTTATTCTTTGGAAACTTGTCCGACGAAGGTTACGTAAAAAAGAGAAGTTGTGTGAGCGAAGCGAGTTCTTCTCTTTTCGTAACCGAGTCGATGACAGGTCAAAGAATAAGTGCAGACAAGAAAAACATCCTGTGTACTAAAAGCTGATGGCTGATAGCTTATAGCTTCTGATTAATCGTCCTCGAGATCACATCCAGCTGCTGTTCACGTGTCAGCTTGATGAAATTTACCGCGTAGCCCGACACACGTATCGTGAGCTGCGGGTAGTCCTCCGGGTGCGCCATTGCATCCAGCAGCAGCTCCTTGTTGAAGACGTTCACGTTCAGGTGCTGTCCGCCGTCCGCTGTGAAGTAACCGTCGAGGAGACTCACCAGGTTGGTCACCTGCCCGTCGCGCGTATACGCTGTACATCCCCGTCGTGCAGCGCCATCTCGAACGCCTCGTAGGCATACTTGTCGTGCATGTAGTGAATGATCTTCAGCGCGTTCACATAGACCTTGGCCAGCCAGCGCATCGACTGCTCGAACTTCGCCATCACCTCATCATAGTCCAGATATTCCGAAATGATGGGTGCATATTGGGGAGAGACCTGCACACCCGACTTCTCGTCGCAGCCGCCGTTGATGGCATAGAGCAGGCACTTGGCCAGGTTGGCCCGTGCGCCGAAGAGCTGCATCTGCTTACCGATCTTCATCGGGGAGACGCAGCAGGCGATGCCGTAGTCATCCCCGTAATCGGGACGCATCAGGTCGTCGTTCTCGTACTGTATCGCCGACGTGTCCACCGACACCCTGGCGCAGAAGCGTTTCCAGTTCTCGGGACTCTGTTGCGACCAGAGGACAGTCAGGTTCGGCTCCGGCGCCGGCCCCAGGTTGTAGAGCGTCTGCAGGTAGCGGAACGAGGTGCGCGTCACCAGTGTGCGTCCCTCCACGTTCTGTCCCCCCAGTGCCTCGGTCACCCATATCGGGTCGCCCGAGAAGAGCTCGTTATAGTCCGGCGTGCGTAGAAAGCGGGCGATGCGCAGCTTGATGATCAGCTGGCCCACCAGCTCCTGTGCTTCAGTCTCTGTCAGCGCTCCCGCTCTGAGATCCTTCTCAATGTAGATATCAAGGAAGGTGGAAGTGCGTCCCAGTGATATCGCGGCACCGTCCTGATCCTTCACAGCTGCCAGATAGGCGAAGTAAAGAGACTGCACCGCCTCGCGGCTGTTGCGTGCCGGTGCGGTCACATCGAATCCGTAAGCTTTGCACATCTTCTCGAACGCTTTCAGCGCCCTGATCTGCTCACTCACCTCCTCGCGGTTGCGGATGGTGCTCTCGGTGAACTCCTGTATGTCGAGCTGTTGCAGAAAAGCTTTCCGCTCTTCAATCAGTGTCGTCGTCCCGTAGAGCGGCACACGGCGGTAGTCGCCGATGATGCGCCCGCGGCCGTAGGCGTCGGGCAGGCCCGTGATGATGCCCGAGCGGCGTGCAGCCATCATCTCGTCGTTGTATGCCGAGAAGACCCCTTCGTTGTGGGTCTTGCGGTATCTCGAATAGATCTCTTTGGTCATCGGATCCAGCTGGTAGCCATAGGCGCTCAGTGCGTTCTCCACCATGCGGATGCCCCCTTTCGGGAAGATACCCCGCTTCAGCGGCGCGTCTGTCTGCAGTCCGACGATCACTTCATTATCCCGATCGATGTATCCCGGTCCGTAGGTATCTATCTCCTGCGGATATTTCGTCTCCGCGTCATAGACCCCTTTGGCCTGTTCCTCTTTGAACATCTCCGTCAGCCTGTCCCACACCTTGCGTGTCCGCTCGGTCGATGCAGCCAGGAATGAGTCATCCCCCTCGTAAGGAGTATAGTTGTTCATGATGAAGTCCCTCACGTTGATCTCTTTTCTCCAGACCTCTCCGCGAAATCCGTCCCATGCTTCCTGATTCTTAATCATAATATTTACGTTTATACGTTTGTATGTTTATATGTTTGATGTTCTTAGTTCGATGTTCGATGTTGATTCAATTTTTCGAAGACTCTGCTTATGGCAGGGGTACCCGCTTGTTGAAAGTTTTGCAATAGTTTTTTGGATAATATTTCCGGGACATAAGCTTATTGTCGGGGTACCCGTTCGCTGCAACAGACGTGAGCTGACAAGTGAGCGTAGCGAGTTCTTGTCAGATAGCTTGTAAAGCGTTAACGGGTCGCCAAGAAGATGCAGTCGAAGTGAAATATATCCGAAATCCGCAAAGCTGATCGCTGATTGCTGATTGCTAAACCCCAGACCGCAGTTCCTGTAAAACTTTCACCTAAAAGAACTGAAAGCTGACAACTGAAAGCTGAAAGCTATTTTCTCAGATACAGATACCCATACACCGCTCCAACCAACCCCATTCCCCCAACAATATTACCCAACGTCGCCGGCAGCAGGTTATTCACGAGGAATTCGCTCCAGGTGATATCAGCGCCGGAATAGATCGCTGCAGGGATAAAGAACATGTTCGCGATGGAGTGCTCATAGCCCAGCGTCACGAACAGCATCACCGGGATCCAGATCCCGATTGCCTTTCCGGCAATATCTTTCGCGGCATATCCCATGAACATGCCGAGGCATACCAGCCAGTTAGCCCCGATCCCCTTCACGAAGACCGGCATGAACTCCTGATTTACTTTTGCTTCCGATAAGTTATACAGATAAGATTGCCACGGCTCTGAGTTGAGCATCCCCAGGTTGGCCGACAGGAGATAAGCGATCCCCTGCGTCCCGACGAAATTAAACAGGTAGGAGATCACCAGCAGTCCGCCCACCCTGCGCAGTGTGAGCTCTTTTCTCAGTAGTGGGAAGGTGAACCCTGCGCAGTCGCTGGTGAAGAGATCGACGCCGGTGACAGCGACCATGATCAGTCCCACGGGGAAGAGCGCTCCCGCCATGAACTTCACCAGTCCGGGGTTGGCCGCAGCCACGCCGGG
>JAENWZ010000228.1 GCA_016649795.1 Proteiniphilum sp.
CCAGCTGCCCTCATGGAGTGCTACCCTGGAAATAAATCCAGCCACTATATATTTGTTGACATATTGGTCTCCATCGTTGGAGCGCACATTCTCGAAAGCAAAGATAAGGTCATCATATATATGATCCATCACCTCATCGCGCGGCGTCCTGGGTTTGTAGAGATCATCGAGGTTGGTATCACTCACCACGTAATCGTAATAGGGGACATCACCATAGGCAGTAACAATATCGGCATACTCCAACGCCCTGAAGAAGCGCCCCACACCCATCCAGTGATTATATGCCTCTGTACTCAGGATATCCTGCATTCTGTTTTCAACGCGATCAATCATGATGTTGATGGAGCGGATCAGGCTCATGCTCCATACCTGGCTATTTGGGACAGATCTGGTGAAATTGCCCTGGGAGCCGTTATGTACAATATCGTCACTGAAGGTGAATCCCATTAGTGGCGTACCGGTATAACCCCATCCTGAGTTGTATCCCACGAAGAAATCGGTGTAATATTTATTCGCGTAGAGACGTACTTTGTCTTCACTGGTCCAGACTGTTTCATCATTGGCAACAGTTAACGGCGGCCTGTCGAGAAAATCATCACATCCTGTAATGAGCAAGAACAGGCCAATGATCAGAAGTGTATATTGATTGTATTTCATTATATTCATCTTTTTTATAAACTTAATTGAACACCTATGGATGCCGATTTAAAGGTTGGGTTGGATGTACCTGTACGGCCTAAGTTGTAGTTCCCTCCCGATTGTAGCATGGAGTAGCCTGAGATAGCTTCGGGATCGATAGGCAGTCCTCTCAGATTGTCGAATGTCACGAAATTTTCCAGTGAAAGATAAATGCGTGCGTTGGAGAGGTACATGTTTTTCAGCAGATTATCAGGCAACGTATAGCCAAATGTGATATTCTTCAGTTTCAGGTATGCCATATTAAGCATATAGCGTGTCTGTCTCCTCATCACAAATCCTTCGTTGGATCCACTCAGGTTCCATGCTCTGGGATAGAAAGCATTTGTGCGGTCCTCTTTCCAGAAATCTGCAGCAATAGCCTGTGGCATTGCCCCGTCTTTCACGTGAAATCCCGGAATAGCCAGCTGGCCAGCTCCCCAGATGCTTCTCTTACCAACTCCCTGGAAGAAGAGAGAGGCATCAAAGCCGTTGAAATCGGCACCCATACGTAAACCGAATTCGTACCTGGGTGTGGAGTTACCAATCACTACCTGGTCACCAGGATCACCAAAGGTGTTCTTGCCCGGAGTGATGTAGCCGTCGCCGTTGACATCCACGAACTTGACATCACCGGGACTGACTAACAGCACCTGATTGCCATCTTCGAAATAGGTCTGATAGACGGGATTGTTGCCAGCCTGCATGTTTGTCACTTTACCGGTACCCTCCCAGATAATGGTTGTTTGTTGTATTTTCCCATCACTGTCATAGACAAAGTCCTCCTTCTGATACAACCGATCTGTTACATATCCGTAAATATCGCCATATCTCCTACCTGTTGCATAGGTGTTACTCAGCAACCTGTTTTCATAAGGTGTATTCCAGTCGGCTCCTTTTGTGATATGTGTGACAGCATCGGCGATATTGGCGTTCATGGTAATGCCAATACCATTTTCGAAGCGATGACTGAAATCGGCCGATATTTCCCATCCTTTCGTCTGGAGATTCCCGTAATTTCCCTGAGGAGCAGATGCGCCATAGGTAGCGGGTAGTGATTCACCCGGGATGATCATGTTTTTGGTATCTCTCCTGTACCATTCGAAGACAAGGCCCATCTTGTTATTGAAGAAGCGCAGGTCAAGACCGATATTCAACGATTCAATATCCTGCCAGCTTATTCCTGCAGATATAGGATTGGGTGTACCTAACTGGAAAAACTGTTCACCGTTGCCCGATAACCAGGCGTTCTTGTTAATGGCCATTGTAGCAAGATATAAGGAGTTGGGTACCGATTGGTCACCGATCAACCCCCATGATCCGCGTATTTTGGCAAAACTGAGCGCCGGATCGAGCTCCTGCATAAACGATTCATTGGTTATCACCCACCCACCGGAGAAAGAGGGATACCATCTCCAGCGCAGATGTGACGGGAATTTAGAGGTGGCATCATAACGCAGGTTTGCCTCCAGCAAATATTTATCCATGAATGAATAGTTGATACGGCCGAAGTAACCGAGCTGGGAATCCCAGTTGGCATTGCCGCCTACTGTTTCTGTGCCGACGGCAAAATTAAACTGCGGGTTGTTGTTGTCGATCAGGTCTGTCTTGTTGGACCAGTGACTATCCCATTTATAGCTCACGATATTTGTTCCGAGCATAAATTTGAACTGATGCTGGTCGGCCAGGTTCAGATAATAATTGGTGATGGCATTCACTGTATGCTTGTCGGAAGTTAATGAGTATTTGTAGAAATATGTTTTATCCTGTGTCACGTAGTTCACAAAGGGGAACCTGTATGCCGGCATTCCTTCGTTGTCGGTCGGGTTACCCTCTTCATCCACGTAGACTTGATCTCCGTTTTCATCATACAATAAAACAGGAGTATACCAGGGCTCTCTTCCCGAGAATGTGGGTCTGGAAGCTGTCTCCTGATTGAACTGTGTACTGTATGCGTAATCAAGGTTCACATCCCAGTTGTCTGTCAGGTCGAGGGTTGTCCCCAGGTTCAGATTGGTATATTTCTTCCTGTCGACAGCTGTATGTGCATTCTTGGTATCAAAATAGGGGTCTCTGATCTCTTCACCATCTTCGAGTACGCCGGTGGGGAACAAACGGCTCCATCTGTAGAGATACAACCATGGGTCGGCCACAAACCCGGTAGATGAGTTGGGATATTTTTTCGTTGCATCTGAGAACATAGCTCCTCCCCTTACGGTTAAGATCTCGTTTATTTTGGTCGATAAATTCAGGTTTCCCGTGAATCGATCGAAGTTATCATCTTTTGCCGGTTTCATCATCCCCTCCTGCCCCAGGTAACCAAAACTAAGGCTATAGCTGGTGTCATTTCGTTTCCCGTTCAGCGATATATTGTGGTTCTGAGAAAAGGCTGATTTCTTGATCATTGCCTCCACGGGGTCGTAGACGCGATAACCATACTTATCTTTTCCGTCATAGATCCAGTCTCTTCCATAAACAACAGGATCATTATAATTGATAGAACTGCCATATTTATCCTGCCACTCTTTTATCTTTTCGAAACTTTCATCACTTATGCGCCAGAATCCACCGGCGGGGCCGCTTGCTTTCATATTCTTGTGGGCTTCCAGCGTATATTCGAGACCGTCTACGCCGGCAATCTCAATCTCTTTAAAAGGTTGTTGCCAGGAAAGATTTGTTGAATAGCTGATCTCTGTTTTCTCCGTAGAGGCTCCTTTTTTGGTAGTGATCAGGATTACTCCAAATGCGGCTTTCGATCCATAAATAGAACTGGCTGCAGCATCTTTCAGCACAGAGATCGATTCAATGTCGTTGGGATTGATCATCTGTATGCTCGGTATCTCCACGTTGTCAACCAGGATAAGGGGGCTGCTTGAGCCGGCAATAGAACCTATCTGCCCTCTGATCTTCATCAGGGGATCTGATCCCACTTCACCGCTGGGGATGACGATAGAGAGGCCCGGAATGGTACCCTGCAATCCTCTACCTACGTCTGAGATAGGCCTGCTACCCAACGTCTCTTCAACGTTCACAGTAGAGACGGCACCGGTTAGATTCTCCTTGCGTTGAGTGCCG
>JAENWZ010000167.1 GCA_016649795.1 Proteiniphilum sp.
CCGGGCAAAGATCTCATGTGAACGACGGGCTTTCACCTCTGAGTGAGTGCTGCGTCTGACGACATAGACAGGGCCAGGCAAATAATTCATTTCAGATTGGTTGTTAACAATTAGTGCATTTTAAGAAAAAACCCGATATTTGCAGCTCCGGTAAGTGGACTCATTAATTTAAAACTATGAAGAGAAGATTCTATTACATGTTGTTTGCATATATCGTTACAGCTGTTCTTTTATCATGTTCAGATCCCATTGAAGATGATGTAGACAATACAATTGTGCTGAATGCCGTGGAGTTACTAATTGCACCTGCAGATAAAACTGTTCTTGCGCTTTCGGATGATTCGAAGAGTACTGAAAAGTTCGAATGGCAGCATGCTGAAGCGAGTAAAGGCATGGCTCCAAAGTATGAGATCATCTTTTTTAAGGATAACCAGACTCCCTCCAATGCAATCTCTTCGATGTCTGCATCTACCAGTAACAGTGTTAATATCAACCATGTGAAGCTGAATGATATCGCAGCCAAGGCAGGAATTGAGCCGGGTAGCAGCGGCACCATAAAATGGACAATCCGGGCATATCATGAATCTGTCACGGCCCTGTCACAAGAGACAAACACCCTTGTCATTCAACGACCTGAACCGGAGAGACCGGTGACTGCGTTATATTTGACCGGCCAAGGTACTGAATTTGGTGAGAACATCGCAGAGGCAATGGCATTCATAAAGATTTCAGACACCCAATATATTCTATTTTCCAAGCTAACCGCCGGACAACCTTTCAGATTCATCGATAATATTGAAGGGGATAAAATACGAACCTTTTATGTGGAGAATAACAAGCTTGTAGAAGAAGATGGTGACGCTCAGATCAGTAAGAGCGGCGTCTACAAGATAACTATAGATATTACTTCCGGGTTGGTGAAGATGAAAGAGATTACAGATCTCTCACTATACTATTGCATCAAACACAGGGCCATAAACCTACAGTATGAAGGTCGCGGAAAATGGAAGACAGTATCTCTGATTCATTTCTCACAAGAGTCGTGGGGCGATGAGACGCGCTATAAGTTTAAAATGACCGAGGGCAGTGTGAATAATTTTCTGGAGAAATCAAATGACGGGCAATTCTCAATGAAACAAAGTGTGATCAGCGATCATGACCAGCAACTGTGGGATGGTGTCTGGTCCTATGCCAATAATCTGAAAAACAGATGGGCTGCAGTCACCGTAGATATGTCAAATTACACGCACAGCATTGAACCTGTTGCAGAGGATTTTGGTTCTGTGGGGACATCGTGGGCCGGTCATGCTGACAGAAGCAGCTCCGATTTTGTGGACGGCTACTGGAGCAATACCAGGAAACACTTCAACAACAGTACAACGGGCACCGTCAACCAGTATGACTACTGGCCGGAAGCGCATGCCATCGATGTGATCATTGACGCCTATCTGAGAAATGGCAATAATCAATATAAGCAGATCATATATGACTTTTATGAAGGGGTAAAAAAGAAAAACGGCAATACATTTAAAAACTCATTTTATGATGATATGGCCTGGCACGGTCTGGCACATCTTCGCGCTTTTGAAGCGACAAATGACACACGATACGAAGAGTCGGCCGGACAATTGTGGAACTGGATCCTTGTAGGATGGGATGACAACACGGGGGGTATTAAATGGAATGATCAGCCGGGAAGCACGCCCGGTGTACCTTCAACAGGCCCGGCAACAATCATTGGAGTTAGAAGGTGGGTTAAATATGGTAAAAGTGAGATCAACGATGGATTGAATAATCTGGAGTGGGCCAAAAAAATGTACGACTGGATGAGAGTCGCGAAACATGATCCTGCCACCGGAGGTGTTTATGATGATTTTGAAAACAGATCCGGTGCCTGGACCTATAATACGGGGACTTTTCTTGGTTCAGCCATTGAATTATATGATGTAACAGGAGAAAACGGCTATCTGGAAGATGCGATAAGAACTGCTGATTGGACGCTGGAGAACTTGTCTATCGCCACTGAAAGCAATCGGATATTGAGCGACTGGGCTGAACAGGAAGATCATGATGTGAATCTTTTTAAAGGAATTTTTATCCGCTATTTTACACAGTTGATTATGCATCCTGATCTACCACCCGATAAGAGGGAAAAATACATCCAATTTATAGAATATAATGCAAAAGTGCTGTTAACCTATGCCACGGATAACAAAAACAGTTCAATATACAATTATGGTTGGTACTTTAAACCTAAAAATTCATTTCTCAGAGGGCAGACAAGTGGCTGCACGCTGATTGAGGCACTTGCCCTGCTTGAAAAGAAGGGATTTGTATGATTGAATTAACCCTCTTATAACGTTCTTTCCGTGAGCTACGAAGAACGTGGGAGGGTTATTCAGTCATTATCCTTCAGGATCAGCCGCAACGAGTTGTTTTTGGTGAAATAGTTCCATGCCCAGTTGATAAATACCACCAACTTGTTGCGTACACTCAGGATCAGCATCAGGTGAAGGAACATCCATATGAACCAGGCAAATCTTCCTTTGAACTTCATAAAGGGGAGATCCACCACCGCTTTGTTCCGCCCAATGGTGGCCATGGTACCCAGATTGCGGTATTCATAAGGCTTCAGCTCACTGCTGCCTGCTTCGAGCCGTTGCAGGTTGCACGCCAGGTTCTTCCCCTGCCCGATGGCCACATTGGCTAGCTGGGGGTGTCCCTTTGGATATTTATCTGTCTCCATATAGGCCACATCACCAATAGCGAAAACATCACGTATCTCCTCTACCCTGTTCATCCGGTCCACTCTGATCCTGCCGGAGCGCAGCAGTACCTCCTCCGGAATGCCGGCAATGCTGTTTCCGGTTACGCCGGCCGACCAGATCACATTCCGGCTGAGAATGGTCTCCCCGTTGCTCAGGGTGAGCAGCTCTCCGTCATACTCCTTTACCAGAGTACCCGTTTTCACAATCACCCCCATGGAGCGGAGCTGTCTCTCCGAATAGTTCTGTGCAAAGCGGCTCATGGCTGAGAGGGTGTGCTCACCCCCCTCCAGCAGATAGACATGCACCCTCGAGGAATCGATATTGGGATAATCCTTCGGAAGCACCTCACGCGTCATCTCGGCAAAGGCACCCGCCATCTCTACACCGGTAGCACCGCCGCCTACGATCACGATATTGTAGAGTCCCTCCTTTTCTTCGGCATACAACAACTTCTCAAAATTGTGGAGAATGAAATTGCGTACATTGATCGACTGATAGGTCGATTTCAGCCCCAGTGCATGCTTCTCCGTCTCTGCATTGCCGTAGAAATTGGTGCGGGTGCCGGTTGCAATCAACAGATAGTCGTAGTTGAACCGGCCAATCGTTGTATCGATATACTTCTCTGCGTCATTTACCGACAACACCTCTGCCAGGCGGATGCGTACATCTCTTCTATTCTGAAATATCTTCCTGATCGGGAACGAGATGGTAGCCGGCTCTATCTGAGAGGCTGCCACCTGATAAAAGAGCGGGGGAAACTGATGATGGTTGATCTTGTCGATCACCATGATATCGAACACTCCCTTTTTCAGATGCCTGATAAACTGTAATCCGCCAAAACCGCAACCAACCACGACAATCTTTTTCATGTAACTTACTGTTTTTTTATATGCTTCTCTCTCCCTGGGGAGCAGAGCACCTGCATCTGAGGGGAAGCTCCCATCACTGATTTAACGATAGAACATCTCCGGAAGCAGAAAAGTTGATAAAAAAGCATGAAAAAAAGCGCTACGAATCACTCGCAACGCTTCCTTTAATGTTTAACATTTTAAAAATCACAGCTTCGCTGTAAACCACATCATCGACAGAGGTTTTAGAACTCCATCATGGTGATGACATACCCACAGCGTTTACGTTAGAAGATATTAAGCTTTTGCTTCCGCCTCTGTGGATGCGGTATCCTCCTTGATCTCTTTCACTTCAGGCTCAACAGCTTCTGCCACCGGGGCCTCTTCAGCCTTTGCAGCTTCCTTTACAGGAGCTTCTTCATCTTTCTCAGCCTCCTTCACAGGTGCCTTCTCAGCTTTTGCAGCTTCTTTAACGGGAGCCTCTTCAGCTTTCTCTGTCTCCTTTGGTGCTGCCTCTTCCTTCTTCACCTCTTTGGCCTTGGGTGCTGCAGCTACAGCTTCATCACCGGTAGCTTTTCTTCTCGAACGACGCGTTTTCGCTTTCTTGGCTCCGCCTTCGCTTAACATGTTTTCGTTGAAGTCTACCAGTTCAATAAAGCACATCGATGCATTGTCACCCAAACGGAAGCCGGTTTTGATGATACGGGTGTATCCCCCCGGACGATCAGCCACCTTCTGCGATACTGACTGAAACAACTCAGTAACAGCAACCTTGTCCTGCAACAGACTGAACACCTCTCTTCTCGAGTTGGTGCTGTCCTCTTTGCTTCTGGTGATAAGTGGCTCAACATATTTTCTCAATTCCTTGGCCTTGGGAACGGTGGTAAAGATGCGTTTGTGCATGATGAGCGAAGAAGCCATGTTGGATAACATCGCTTCACGATGCGCTTTTTTACGCCCTAAATGATTAAATTTCTTATTATGTCTCATTGCAGTTGTTAGTCTTTATCTAATTTGTATTTCGAGGTATCCATACCGAACGACAGCTTCAGCCCGTCGAGCAGCTCTTCCAACTCGGTGAGCGATTTCTTTCCGAAGTTACGGAACTTGAGCAAATCGTTCTTGTTGTGTGAAACCAATTGTCCGAGTGTCTCCACATCGGCTGCCTTGAGACAGTTGAGTGCCCTCACGGAGAGGTTGAGATCTGACAATTTACGTTTCAGAAGCTGGCGCATATGCAGTACCTCTTCATCGAATTCCTCGATGCTCTCGGCGTCGTTGGACTCGAGCATGATCTTGTTATCGTCAGAGAACAGGATGAAATGTTGAATCAGTATCTTCGCCGCTTCCTTCAACGCCTCCTTGGGCTGAATGGATCCATCGGTGATAATCTCAATAATCAGCTTTTCGTAGTCGGTCTTCTGTTCAATACGGTAATCCTCAATCTCGAACTTTACGTTGCGGATAGGAGTGAAGATGGAGTCAACAGCGATCAGTTGCACATCGTCCGATGCGAGCATCTCCCTGTTCTCATCGGCCGGGACATAACCACGTCCTTTATTGATGGTCAGCTCCATACGCAGATCAGCCTTTTTGTTCATACGACAGATCTCCAGCTCGGGGTTCAGTACTTCGAAACCGGTCAGTAATTTACCAATATCTCCGCCTTAAACACTTCCGTCCCCGAAATAGCGATGCTCACCTTTTCTGCTTCAAACTCTTCTACAATCCTTTTGAATCGTACTTTCTTCAGATTCAGAATAATACC
>JAENWZ010000319.1 GCA_016649795.1 Proteiniphilum sp.
AGGCTCTTCCATCCTATCCACCACATCCTTTATAGCGCATTCACTGAGTTGCCACACATGCAGCATCACATTCTCTTCCTGGGGGGTTAATCGTTCCATTCTATTACGGTTTATAATATTTCAACATTGCAAATTTACGAACTTTTCGTAACTTGCAAATTATTTCGTAACTTTTTTGCGTTAAATAATCATAAACGAAAAAAGCTGCCTCAACATTGTATATTGAGACAGCCTTGATATAATAATTGAAATAACTTCAGGCCTGTTTCTCGAAATCCTGCATGCACTGGATCAAAGCCTCCACAGCCTCTTTCGGGCATGCGTTATAAATAGAAGCACGGAAACCGCCCACTGATCGGTGTCCCTTGATACCTACCATTCCTCTCTCCTTGGCGAATTCAAGGAAAGCAGCTTCTTTCTCTTTATGCGCTTCATTCATGACAAAACAGACGTTCATGATAGATCGGTCTTCTTTTGCAGCCGTTCCCACAAAAAGAGTGTTACGCTCGATTTCGTCGTAGAGCAGTCCTGCCTTCTCTCTGTTCAGTTTATACATCGCTTCAACACCACCCAGCTCCTTCACCCATTTCAGGGTTTCATGCATCACGAAGATGGGAAACACCGGGGGCGTGTTGAACATGGAACGATCCTTCTCGGCTGCACCGATATGGGTACGGTAATCGAGCATGGTCTGCAGGGGACGATCCAGTTTCCCGAGGATATCCTCCCGCACAATCACAAATGCCACACCGGCAGGACCAACGTTCTTCTGTGCACCACCGTAAATAATTCCGTATTTGGATACATCTACAGGACGGCTCATGATATCTGACGACATATCGGCAACCAAAGGAACAGGACTGTCTATATCTTCGTGTATCTCTGTACCATAGATAGTGTTGTTGGTGGTTATATGGAAATAATCGGCGTCGGCCGGAATAGTGTATCCTTTAGGAATATAGGAGTAATTTTTATCTTCTGAAGAAGCCACGATCTCAACATCTCCGTAGAACTTCACCTCTTTAATCGCTTTTTTTGCCCACACTCCTGTTTGCAGATAGGCCGCCTTCTTTTTCAACAGATTGGCAGGTACATCCAGGAACTGCGTGCTGGCACCACCTCCAAGGAACAGTACCCGGTAATTATCGGGGATATTCAGCAACTCCTTCCATAGGTCTGCGGTCTCTTTCATGATTCGTTCCCATCCGGGAGTACGGTGTGAAATCTCAAGGATACCAATTCCGGTGTTATCGAAATCACGGATCGCATCAATGGCGGACTCTACGGCCGGTCGGGGAAGGACACATGGTCCTGCATTAAAATTGTACTTGTGCATATGGTTCAGTTTAATTATTAATTCACTCTATAACGGTCATCACCTCTTTTAAAGAATGCCACAATCTGTTCTGCGGCAGCAAGACCTGCATTAATGTTGGCATCGGTTGTCTGGGCACCTGATTTCTTAGGTGTGGAGAAATAGCGCTCAGGGAATTTGGAAACAAACTCATCGTGCTTATCGGGCATCACATCGGTGATGTATTGAAAAAGAGGCCGTTCTTCCATTATCCGGATTATATCATCTTCTACCACAAGTTCTTTGCGGGCAGAGTTGATCAGTACACCATCTTCAGACATATAAGAGAGAAGCTCATAATCTACACAATAGCGTGTTTCTTCGAGCAATGGCATATGCAATGAAACAAAATTACTGTTCTCAAAGAGCTCTTTGCTGCTGTATGCCTCAATCACACCATACTCTCCCTCTTTTCGCAGATCATCATGCGTGAGGGTAGGTGAATAAGCATAGACAGGCATGCTGAAGCCACGTGCTATCTTCGCAACCATCTTCGCCACATTCCCAAATGCATAGAGACCCAGCCGTCTCTCACTCAGTTCACGTCCTACGGTCCCGTCAAATTGATTCCGCTGCATGTATATCATCATACCAATTACCAGTTCGGCAACGGCATTTGCATTTTGTCCGGGAGTATTCATCACACAGACACCACTTGCCGTGGCAGCAGCCAGATCCACATTATCATAACCGGCGCCTGCTCTTACGATCACTTTCAGATCAGGAGCTGCATCAATTATATTCTTGTCAATTATATCACTCCGAATAATCACAGCACTGACATCCTTTACAGCTTCAAGTATTTGAGACTTATCGGTATAGCTCTCCAATTTAACAAATGTATGCCCTGCAGTTTCAATGATGTCTTGTATCCCTGCCACTGCTTGCAAAGCAAATGGTTTACTTGTCGCTAAAAGTACCTTCATATAACTCCTCTTTTTTATAAATAATAACCAAAAATTATGGAGTCACAAAATTACAAACTTATATCAAACAAAAAACGAAATTGGCATAAAAAAATGGCCTTTGATTTTAAATTATACCCATTAAAAG
>JAENWZ010000127.1 GCA_016649795.1 Proteiniphilum sp.
ACCAGATGCACATGGGGAACCGCGATTGTGCGGGTTTCGGCGATTGCCTGCAAACCTTTTTGTTCCGCGTGGAACATCTCCAGCGCAAACGGGCGGGGGTTTACCTTGAGAAAATATCTCCCTTTGCCGGTTTCAAGAAGATAGGCAGAAGAGATATCTCCTCCTGAGACCGGTTTGGCGGAAACGATCTCTTCGGAAATCTTGTCAGCGATATAGGAAAGATAGTTGCGCATCTTTCATTATCTACATTAAAATTATGTTTGCACCTAATTCCCCGACAATCCGGAATATTTAACACTGAACTTTCGCATGTATCCCTGCATCGTATCTACAGCTAAATATAAGATATTTCGATGTTTAGCGGGGCACCCGTTGCACGCGAGGAGCGTAAAAAGAGGAGTTGTTTGAAGCGAAGCGAGTTCTACTCTTTTAGCGATCGCGAGCAGGCAGGGGTCGTGAAACAACGACAGTCGAAAGATTTAGCTGTAATCGTATGACATGCGAAAGTTTAATTTCTTATTTCTCCAGCGTGGCGATGTTCTCTTTCAGCGATGCGATCTTACTCTCTGCATCTTCCTGTTTCTTGCGCTCGTTCTCCACTATCTCCGGTTTGGCGTTCTGCACAAACCGTTCGTTGCCCAGTTTTTTACTTACCGACAACAGGAAGCCTTCGGTGTAGTCCAGCTCGGCTTTCAGCTTCTGCAGCTCGGCTTCCACATCCATCTTATCAGCCAGGGGTACGGAGTATTCGGTGGTACCCACCATAAAACCCGCTGCACCGGGCTGTTTTTCTGAAATTGAAGAGAAAGAAGACAGGTTGCACATCTTCGAGATCACACTGTTGTATCTCTCATCATGACTGCCGATCACCTGCAGTTCCAGTGCATCCTTGTTGGGTATGTTCTTCTCCAGCCTGATGGTGCGGACACCCGCAATCACCTGCTTCACCTGTTCGATATCGGCCAGCAGAGGTTTGTCTCTCTCTCCGCTTTTTGGTTGAAGTACCGTCATAATGCTTTCACCCGCTCCTCTCTCCTGTAGTGCCTGCCACAGCTCTTCGGTGATAAAGGGCATAAAGGGGTGCAGCAACCGGAGCAAAGCATCGAAATAGTGCAGCGTCACCTTGTAGGTCTCGCTGTCGATGGGCTGCTGATAGGCCGGTTTGATGATCTCCAGGTACCAGGAGGAGAACTCATCCCAGAAGAGCTTGTAGAGGAGCATCAGCGCTTCGGAGAGGCGGTACCTGGAAAAAAGATCATCCATCTCCAGGATGGTCTCGGAGAGTTTGCTGCTGAACCAGTCGATGGCTATCCTCGCCGACTCCGGCTGAGGGATGGTGTCGTCTGTCTCCCATCCCCTGATCAGACGGAAAGCGTTCCATATCTTGTTGTTGAAGTTACGTCCCTGTTCACAGAGTATTTCATCGAAGAGCAGGTCGTTGCCCGCCGCTGAGGAGAGGAGCATACCCATGCGCACACCATCGGCACCGTATTGATTCATCAACTCGATAGGGTCGGGTGAGTTGCCGAGTTGCTTCGACATTTTCCTTCCCTGCTTATCGCGTACGATGCCGGTGAAGTATACATTCCTGAAGCAGGGTTCCCGGCGGTACTCATACCCCGACATGATCATGCGGGCCACCCAGAAGAAGATTATATCGGGGCCTGTCACCAGGTCGCTCGTGGGATAATAGTAGCTGATATCTTTGTTATCGGGCCGGCTGATGCCGTTGAACACGGAGATAGGCCAGAGCCACGAGGAGAACCAGGTGTCGAGCACATCCTCATCCTGCTTCAGCTCATCGATGGTGATAGGGTAGTCCACCTGTTTTTTCGCTTTTTCAAAAGCCTCCTCTTTGGTCATGCCAACCACATATCCACCCTGCGGGAGGAAGTAGGCCGGTATCTGATGTCCCCACCAGAGCTGGCGGCTGATGCACCAGTCCTTGATGTTCTCCATCCAGTGGCGGTAGGTGTTCTTGTATTTCTCGGGATAGAATTTGATGGTGTCGATCTCCACCGCTTCGGCGGCCGGCTTTGTAAGCTCTTCCATCTTCATGAACCACTGCATCGAGAGCTTCGGCTCGATCGCTTCATCTGTACGTTCCGAGAAACCTACTTTGTTGGTATAAGGCTCGCTCTTCTCCATCAGTCCCGCTGTCTCCAGATCTTTCTCGATCTGTTTGCGCACGGCAAAACGTTCCATCCCGGCATATTGTGCCCCATGTTCATTCAGCGTACCGTCGGGATTAAAGATATCGATTGAGGGGAGGTTGTACTTCTCTCCCAACATATAGTCGTTCACATCGTGTGCCGGTGTTACTTTCAGGCAACCCGTACCGAACTCGGTATCCACGTAATCATCTTCGATTACCGGGATTACACGGTTGATTAAAGGTACGATCACTTTTTTCCCTTTTAGGTGTGCATTCTTCGGGTCGTTCGGGTTGATACACATGGCTGTATCGCCCATGATGGTCTCGGGGCGGGTGGTTGCCACCACGGCATAGTCACCCGTCGGGTCGCCCTCAATCATGTACCGGAGATAATAGAGCTTGCCGGTCACCTCCTTATGGATCACCTCCTCGTCCGACAGTGCCGTGAGCGCTTTGGGATCCCAGTTCACCATCCGCACACCGCGGTAGATCAGTCCCTTGTCGTAAAGATCGCAGAAGACACGCAGCACACTTTCCGAGCGCTCTTCATCCATGGTGAAGGCTGTCCTCTCCCAGTCGCATGAGGCACCCAGCTTCTTCAGCTGCTCCAGGATAATCCCCCCATGCTCATGTGTCCACTCCCAGGCGTGTGCGAGAAACTCCTCCCTGGAGAGATCGTTCTTTTTGATGCCCTGTGAGGCGAGACGGTTCACCACCTTCGCCTCGGTGGCGATGGAAGCATGATCGGTTCCCGGCACCCAGCAGGCGTTCTTTCCCTGCATGCGCGCACGTCGTACCAGCACATCCTGGATGGTATTGTTCAGCATATGGCCCATATGCAATACGCCGGTGACGTTGGGTGGCGGGATGACGATGGTATAGGGTTCACGATCATCCGGTTCGGAGTGGAACAGCTTGTTGTCCATCCAGTATTTGTACCACTTCTCTTCTACCTCTGAGGGGTTGTATTTGCTTGCAATCTCCATATGATAATTCAATTCTTTTCTTTTTATCGGTCCGCTTCATGACCGTCACGTAAATGAAATGCAAAAATACAAAAAATGCGCATCATTGCGCATTTTTTATAAATTGAACATCTCCCGCAGAGACTATTCTTTGTACAGAAGATAGGGTCTGCGTTGCTGTTTGAACTTCACCACATCACAAAACCATTTCTCTTTTATCTCCCCGGCCTGCTTACCGGCGATGATATCCTGCCGGATATAGTCCACACCCACCAGTTTCTCGAAGAAGGAGGTGAAGAATTTATCGCCCATACCGAGGTTCTTGTATGCGTCGATTACATAGGTGAGGTCGAACCCGTTCTCCCGGATATATTCGTTGGAGAGGTTCCTCAGATCCACACCATAACATTTTTTATTGAGCAGCGGCGGGTTTTTGGCACCGGGAACACTGCGTGGTGTGAAGGAGAAGGTGGATCCTTTGAATTTAGGATGGCCGTATACCTCAAAAGGGAAGGAAGTACCTCTGCCCAGGCTTACCACTGTTCCTTCGAAAAGGCAGGTGGAGGGATAGAGATAGATGGAGTGGATATTGGGCAGGTTGGGTGAAGGAGATATGGGCAGTTCGTACAGTGTTTGATGCGTATAATTCTCACAGGGAACAATGGTGATATCACACACCCGATCATTGGGCAACCATTTCTCGCCGTTGATCATCAGCGCCAGCTCACCAAGCGTCATGCCGTGAACAAGAGGGATAGGCAGCCAGCCCACACCCGATTTATGCTTCATGTCGAGGATCGGTCCATCTACATACATCCCATTGGGGTTTGGGCGGTCCAGGATTATCATTTTCTTCCCGTGTTCGGCGCAGACATCCATCATACGGGCCATACTGGCATAATAGGTGTAGAACCGGAGTCCCACATCCTGCAGGTCGAACAACAGGATATCAAACTCCTTCATCTTGTCGGCAGAGGGTTTCCCGCTCCCGCTCCCGTAGAGCGACCAGATGGGTATCCCTGTTCTCTCGTCAATGGAGCTGTCCACATGCTCACCGGCATCGGCTGTCCCCCTGAAACCATGCTCAGGAGAAAAGATACCCACTATGTTGAGTCGGTTCCTCTTCAGCATATCCACCAGGTGCTCATCTCCCGCCATGCCTGTCTGGTTGGTCATCACCGCGACCCGCTTCCCTTTCAAAAGGGGGAAATAGCTGTCGGTCATCTCAGCTCCTACTTTCACCGCTGTTTCGTTTTGCGCGAAAATAGAAGTGGTAAAGAGCATCATCAAGAAAATATATTTCCTTGTCATTCTTTTGTTTTTGTTTTTGAATATTTCTGTTGTTCATGCAGCTGGTTGAACTCTTCTTCGAGGAGTAGCAGCTCTTTTTTGATCTCCGTCAGTTTGGAAACAGCCTCAACCCTTTTGGTCTCGTCATCTTTTTTAGATTTCAGCGTTTGTCGCGCCCCGTCGAGTGTCATGCCCTTCTCTTTCACGAGATGATAAACAATCTCCAGCTGTTGTACATCCTCCCGGGTGTACTGACGGGTGCCGCCGGCCGTTTTCCTCGGACTGATATTCTCGAACTCTTTCTCCCAGAATCGCAGCAGGGAGACGTTTACAGCGAAATGGTCCGCTACTTCCTGGATGGAGTAGAAGAGTCTTTTTTCACTGAACTGGATTGGTTTTTTTCGTTTGCCCATGGTTATTGGTTATGAATAAAAGAGGTACGTACTAAAATTCTTTACGGCACTGGGCGACCAAATTATACTCATTATGCTAAAAATCTTTTTCGTACTTCTTCATGCGGAATGCCTAAACCTTCATTCAGTTCCATTTCACTTTGGCGAATTTGTTTAACTAGCTCTTCTTTTGTAAACTGACATGGTGGGGTTTTCCGTGTAAGTTTCGATACAACTCTTTGCAGTTCTTCCAGAAGCTCGACATTATCAACATTTTCAATGTCTTTAAGTAATTTTTTTTTTTCTTCCAATTCTAAAGTTGTCATAATAACTCCTTTTGTTTTGCATTAAGCTACAAATATAATCTTTCCCATTCATTTATAGAACGCTTTAAGTATATTTTAGTTTACTATTTGTATGTTACACGCTTGCTTGTCAGAGAGTATGGTTTCTCAAGTTTTATGCTTTTTTTAACGATATAGATCACAGAGCTTGATTGCTTCAGGTTGAAAAGTGAGAGAAGGAATCCTGTTGTGCCAATCAAAAAAGCCCTCAGGTATTTGATCAACACTGTGCTTCCCAGATATTGTTCGCTCAATAACGCAACATAGTAAGCATCGAGAGGCATTCGGTATTTCTTTACTACGCTCAGATTATGTTTGGCGAGCAATCTCTCGAGGGTGTCGGGTGTGAGATGCCACAGATGGCGGGGTGTATCATACGCCGCCCATTTTTCCTTGTACCATTTCGCATCGAACGACCGGTGGTTGGGTAATGCAATCACCATAGTGCCGTCGGGGGTGAGTATATCCACCATCTTTTCGATGCTCTCATTCAGCTTCTCCAGGTGCTCCAGCACGTGCCAGAGCGTCACCACATCGAACGATGTCTGGTCCGTTGCAAAGAAACCTGTTTCCTCTTTTACATCCAGTTTAAACCGGGTGATGGCCTTCTCCCGTGCCTTTTCATCTTTCTCTATGCCGGAGACAGTGAACCCTTTTTCCTTTGCAGCGTTGAGGAAATACCCCGTACCGCAGCCAATATCCAGCAGATGTGCATTGTCTCTCTTCAGGTGTCTCTTCACCAGATTGACCTTCCGCCTGAGCATCAACCGTCTAAAGAGATGATACATCCTGTTGGTCAATCCTTTGTCTGAGTCGGAATGAGAGATATATGCGGGAGAGTCATAGTATTTCCCAATCACATCTTCCGAAGGGAAATTGTTGGTAAAGCGGAATCCACACTCCCTGCAATCGCAGATAGGAAAAACTTCCCTGCTGGAGAAGTGATCCACGGAGTCAAAAACTTTTTCAATATCTGAACTACCGCAGACAGGACAGCTTGTAATGGTGATGATTGACATATATGATGATTATCATGCTCGTTTTATAACATTGAAGCTGATTTTCGGATTTCGGCAAGACGTTCGGCAAAGGATTTATCTTGCTTTGCAACACGCATATTGTATTTCAATTGTATCCGCATAAGTAAATTAGCATTTATTTCCAAAGCAGCTTCAAACAACATTGCCGTGGTTGGCGTTAGCGGACATCGTTCGTTCAATATA
The DNA here is from genome assembly GCA_016649795.1 of Proteiniphilum sp. GTDB lineage: Bacteria > Bacteroidota > Bacteroidia > Bacteroidales > Dysgonomonadaceae > Proteiniphilum. The sequence continues at coordinate 6,370 of JAENWZ010000127.1, forward strand.
TGGTTCAGCATTTTATATGAAATACCCATCTGGTTGGCGAGTTTAGCTTGTGAGATTCCGCGATATTCAATCTCTTCTTTCAAAATTTCACCCGGATGTTCGGGGCGAGCAGAGATATATTTTTCCATAATCGGGTTACTTATAATGCTTTGATAATTCTAAAATATTACAAATTGTTACGACCGTTTCGGAGACGACTTGGCTGGTTCTGAACACAATGCGTTTAACCTCAATAAAGATA
>JAENWZ010000091.1 GCA_016649795.1 Proteiniphilum sp.
ATCATGGGGTTTGAGTCGGTCTATCTGCTGCTACAGACGGTCATCGTCTATATTTACGGCGACACCACTTTCAAGGTACTGAGCAGCATCGACAATTTCATGCTCTCCGTCGCCAGTATGATAGGCTTTGCCTTCCTGATCTACCTGCTGATCTACAGGAAAGGAAAAAACAATCTCTACCTGTTGCTGCTCGTAGGGATTATTCTGGGTACCCTGTTTAACAGCCTTAGCTCTTTCTTGCAGCTGCTGATCGATCCGAACGACTATTTCATCGTGCAGGGGAAGATGTTCGCCACCTTCAACAAGATCAATAACGATCTGCTCTGGCCTTCCACCGCTGTGATGACCGTGATACTGATCGCTGGCTTCAGGATGACCCGCTACCTTGATGTGCTGGCTTTGGGCAGGGATCAGGCCATCAACCTGGGACTGAGCTATAACCGTATGGTACAGCTTTTCCTGGTGATCATCGCCATCATGGTGTCTGTCTCCACTGCGCTGGTGGGACCCATCACCTTTCTCGGGCTGCTGGTGACCAATCTCACCTATGAGCTGTTCAAAACACACCGACATTCCGTGATTATTGCAGCCTGTTGTCTTGTGACAGCCATCACGTTGCTCGGAGGTCAGTTTGTGATGGAGCGTCTCTTCAACCTCTCCATCCCTGTCAGTGCGATTATCAATCTTGCAGGAGGGGTCTATTTTATCTATCTGCTATTACGCGTTAAAAAACTATGATTGAAGTAAAAGATATATCGAAACAGTATGGAAAGAAGATCGTTTTGGACGGTGTCAAACTGCAGTTTCATTCCGGGAAGGTCACCTCGCTCATTGGCAGCAACGGCGCCGGGAAGAGCACGCTGCTCTCCATCATCAGTCGCCTGCTGTCGCAGGACGGCGGCCTTGTGAAAGTGGATGAGAAGAATGTTACCGACTACAAAAACAGGGTGCTGGCACAACGCCTCTCCATCCTGAAGCAGTCCAACCATGTGCGGCTGAAGCTCACCGTGAAGGAGCTGGTCTCTTTCGGCCGCTTTCCCTATTCGCAGGATAAGCTTACCGCTGAGGATTTGGAGAAGGTGGAGCAGGCGATTCAGTTTCTCGACCTGAAAGAGATTGAGGATGCCTATATCGATGAGCTGAGCGGGGGGCAGAAGCAGCGTGCCTACATGGCGATGGTGGTGGCACAGGATACGAAGTATATGTTGCTCGACGAGCCGCTGAACAATCTCGATATGCGCCATTCGGTACAGACCATGAAGACGCTGCGCCGGCTGGCCGACGAGCTGGGTAAAACCATTATCATCGTCCTGCACGACATCAATTTCGCGTCGCACTATTCAGATTATATCGTTGCCATGAAGGAGGGTAAGCTGAAATATTATGACACAACCGAAAAAATCATCAGCGAAGAGGTGCTGAAGGATATTTTCGACATCGATATCACCATCACCGGCTTCAACGGCAAGAGGGTGTGTAACTATTTTATTTAAAAATTAAACGTATGCAAAAATCAATAATCATTTTCGTGCTGGGTATCATGATTACCCTGACCGGTTGCAATGAGAACCGGCATGACAATCAGTCGCCGGGAGAGAGGGTCACTATCGTCCATAGTCTCGGCAGTGCGGAAGTGCCAAAGAACCCGCAGCGGGTGGTGGTGCTCGATTTCTCCGCCCTGGAGAACCTCGATTACCTGGGGATCAAACCGGTGGGAGTACCCAAAACGGGGTTACCAAGCCATCTGAGTAAGTATAAGGATGATGCCTCCGTCGCCGATGTGGGGAGCATCGTAGAGGTCAACCTGGAAAAGATCAACGAGCTGCAGCCCGATCTGATCATCATGGGGAGGCGACTGGTCGAATTCTATGATGATCTCTCTGCCATCGCTCCGGTGATCTATCCTACCGTAGTCGGCACTGACGATTTCCTCGAAGCCTTTGCCTCCAACCTTAACGATCTGAGAGAGATATTCGGAAAGCAGGAAGTACTGGACGAAGCACTGGCTGAGATAAACTCCCGCATTGAGAAGGTGAAAAACAAAGCGGGGACGTATGACGGGAAAGCACTGATCCTGTTGCATAACAGGGGCCGGTTCAGCGCCTACGGCAGCGGATCACGTTTCGGCTTTATTCACGATGTGCTGGGTCTGCAGGAGGCAGCGGAGGGTCTGGGGACCCACACCCATGGTAACCCTGTCTCAAGCGAGTATGTGCAGAAGGTGAATCCCGACATTCTCTTTATTGTAGACCGCAGCAAGGTGGTGGGTAACCTTGTGCTGGACAGAGAGCAGGTGGAGAATCAGCTTGTGCAGCAGACCACCGCCTCCCGAGAAGGAAAGATCTTCTACCTGAACCCCGAATACTGGTACCTGGCCGGGGGAGGGATCACCTCGGTGAATGCAATGATTGATGAGGTAGATCAGGCATTTTAATGATCTTGCCTAACCAATTGAGATAGAATAGATAAATTGAGATCAATTTGTCTGTTCTCTTTTTATTCCCTATTTTTGTAGCTCCATAATATAGAGATAAAACAATAATCGCAGCAGACATTCGATCGGCTACGGAGAACAGACAGGAGCAGTTGCACCGATTAATCATAATAAAAGATGAAACCACTGTTTATACAATATCCCAAATGCGGCACCTGCCGCAAGGCGGCCCAATGGCTGGAGATGAATAAGATAGATGTCGTGTCGCGACATATCGTGGAGGAGACCCCGACCAGGGCAGAGCTTTCGGAGTGGATCGACAGAAGCGGACTGCCCATCAGTAAGTTCTTCAATACATCGGGAATGGTTTACAAAGAGCAGAACGTGAAGGAGAAGGTAAAAACGTCTTCCCCGGATGAGTTGCTCGATATTCTGGCTTCCAACGGCATGGTGATAAAACGTCCCATCGTTGTAACGGATGATTTTATGTTGGTGGGTTTTAACGAGATAGAATGGAAGAGCAAGCTGGGATTGCTCCCGTTCAGGCCGAATGTCCCGACAATAGAAACGAATAGAATAATTAATGAAGATAGCCAATATAGAATTTCCCGATAATCCTGTTTTCCTTGCACCGATGGAGGATGTGACCGATATCGGCTTCCGTCTGCTCTGCAAGCGGTTCGGAGCGGATATGGTCTACACTGAGTTTGTGTCGAGTGATGCGCTGATCCGCGATGTGAAAAAGACGAAGGAGAAGATTCTCTTCAGGGAGGAGGAGCGTCCCATTGGTATCCAGATCTACGGGAGCGATCCCGATGCGATGGTGGAGGCAGCCAGGATATGCGAGGAATCGGATCCCGATCTGATCGACATCAATTTCGGTTGTCCCGTGAAGAAGATCGCCGGCAGAGGTGCCGGATCGGGGATGATGCGCACGCCGGATGTGATGCTCGAGATCACCAAGAAGGTGGTGAAGGCGGTGAATAAGCCGGTGACGGTGAAGACCCGTCTCGGGTGGGACGATAACTCAAAGATTATCGTGGAGCTGGCTGAACAATTGCAGGACTGCGGTATAGCCGCTTTAACCCTGCACGGACGTACCCGTGTACAGATGTACAAGGGGGAGGCGGACTGGAGCCTGATCGGCGAGGTGAAGAACAACCCGCGGATGCATATCCCTATCATCGGTAACGGTGATGTGACCACTGTGGAGGAGTGTCGTCAGCGTTTCGACGAGACTGGCGTGGATGCGGTGATGATAGGGCGGGGCAGCATCGGACAGCCCTGGTTCTTTAAAGAGGTGAAGCACTATCTGCAGACGGGGGAGCAGCTGTCAAAGGAGTCCTTCCGTTGGTATCTCGATATCCTGAAGGAGCAGATCACGCAGAGTGTAGAGCGGATTGATGAGATGAGAGGCATCCTCCATAACCGCCGCCATCTGGCTTCAACACCCATTTTCAAAGGGATACCCGACTTTAAAGCCACACGTATTGCCATGCTCAGAGCGAATACCATGGCGGAATTGTTTGAAATTATGGATGAAGTAGCAGATAAGGTTGTGCGAAACGAACCGTTTAAGAGAGAGGAGCACTCCATTGTTTAAACCTTCTGTGAACTTTTCACTCAAATAAACGGGAATTTAGTATGAGTTTGTCATATTCTGAATTTTTTAAATTATCTTTGTTTGGTATTCCAAGCAGATGAAAATTAATACGAAAATACGGTACGGACTACGGACAATGATTGAAATTGCCGGTTGTCTCGATCCTGATGGGATTTTACAAAAAGATATTGCAAAAAATCAGAATATTTCGGTCAAATATCTGGATTATATCATCAGCGCTCTAAAACTTAAGGGGTTGATAATGAAAGTCAAGGGCACGGGAAGTGGATACAAGCTTGCCCGTCCGACTGCTGAGATTACCATGCTGGATATTTATACCGCTTTTGAGCCTGTCCTGGTTGTGCAATGTATTGCGAACGAAACCTATTGTGAGCGTTCGTCACTCTGCTGCAAAGCTAATCTCTACTGGAAACAGTTTTATAAACAATTCGTTGATATGCTTGCAAACAGAAACCTGGAACAAATTATGCAGGAAACGGAGGATGATTGTTTTCAGTGTGTTTGATTTTTTTTGAAAAGTAATGCTACTAAAGTTATAGCATTAGTATGGAGTGGAGCCGGAATTTGTCTTAAATAATACGAAAAATCTGATAGTATTTATTATTAAGACAATAACCAGACCGAAAGAGTAGAATAAAATTATCTAATAAGAAGGGATATCCGGCATTTTAGGCCGAGTAATGCAATATAACCCCAGTAAACCTATAGGAATAATAAACAATTTAAAACAACAACAGATCAAATTATGAAAACAATTATTTTACACAAGCGATTGGTATCAATTCTCCTATTTACTTTTCTGATGGCAGGTACAATGGTCAATGCCCAGACCTTAACCATCAAATCTTCCACGGTGACAATCGACGGAGAAACGAATGTGAAGCACGATTTCACGACAAAAGTAACGCAGTTGAACGGAAAAATGACTGTAACTGACGAACGTCCCCAGTCACTGACAGTCGAAATACCTGTCCGCTCCATCATTAGCGGAGAGAAGCTGATGGACAAGAAAACGCACGAAACATTCAATGCGTCAAAGCATCCGATGATTCAATTCAACATGACTGAGTTAGATTCGATGCAGGTGAATGCCGACGATATCGCAGTAACAATCACAGGCAATCTATCCATGGGGGGAACAACAAAAAAAGTAACGCTGAAGGCAGACGGGAAAGAGGTAAGTCCCGGTGTATACACTTTTGAGGGGGCATTGCCACTGAAGATGAGTGAGTTCAACATGAAAGCCCCGACAGCAATGCTAGGTGCCATGAAGACGAAAGACCAGGTAACTGTGAATTACAAGGTGACATTTGAAGGGCCGGCTGTTCAATTCAACTTAAAAGAATATACACAGATCAACTGATTATTTACAATAAAACAAAGAATTAACAAAGATGAAAAAAAGAAGTCTCCTGACGGCAGCTACGATTTTAGCTACTAGTGTAGCATTTGCTCAACTACGCCCGACCAACAAAGACGGGATCAACGTATTCGAAACGCCGAAGACAGAAACTGAGTTTGAAGGTTTAAATGTAAAGATAGGCGGTGCGCTCACGCTCCCCTATACCATGCTCGATCACAGCAATGCGCATGGTGATTACGCGAGTGACAATCCGTTGACATTACTTCCGTTGACCAATAATTTCGGGCTTCCGCAAGCCAATCTGTTCATTAAATCGAATCTGGCGGATGGGATCTATCTTAATTTTGAACTTTATCTGGCATCCAGGCACCACAACGAGACGTGGGTGAAAGGCGGATTCCTTCAATTCGAAAAACTGCCCTTCCTCCCCTGGGATTTTGTTGATGAAATCATGGAGTACACCACCCTTAAGGTGGGTCAGTTTGACGTAAACTATGGTGATGCACACTTCCGTCGTTCCGACGGTGGTCTGACCTTCTATAATCCTTTTATGGAAAACCATATTATGGATGAGTTTGCCACCGAAATAGGTGCAGAGGTTGATGTTCACATGGGAGACTTTACACTGGTGGGAGCACTTACCAACGGCCAGCTCAATCCGGTGTTGCAGGAGGTGGATACTACCCAGGCTTCCAACAGATACTCCAACGGGAAACTAAATCCTGCCCTGATCGGGAAACTGGCATATGACTCACAGGTCAATGAACAGTTCCGTCTTCGTGTCAGCGGATCCGGTTATTATACTGCCGGGTCACTCAGAAACACGCTCTTTGGCGGTGACCGTACCGGTTCAAACTATTACGGGGTTATGTACCACGATGCACCGGGCAGCTCAAACTTTACGAACGGGCGTTTCAACCCTGGTTTCAGCGACAAGGTAAGTGCAGTGATGGGTAACCTGTTTCTGAAGTATTCACCTGTAGACGGTGTATCGTTCGAGTCGTTCACGACCATCGAACAGGCCAAGGGACGGAAAGCCAGTGAGTCGGAAATCAGAAAAGCCAATCAGTTCGTTACCGACCTGGTTGTACGCTTTGGCGCCGATGAACAATTCTATGTGGGCGGTCGATACAACACACTGAAAGTAGATATGGCTGCGGCAGGAAATGTACCGGCTTTCAAAGCGGATATCAATCGCGCTGCCATAGCCGCCGGATGGTACATGACGAATAATATCATGGCCAAGATCGAATATGTATCACAGAAATACAATGACTTCCCTGAAAGCAGCATTTTCGCTGAAGCACAATTTGATGGATTGATGCTTGCAGGATCCATTGCATTCTAAACTGTATTTCATCAAAGAACCGGACCGGTAATGATTACCGGTCTGGTTTATCACTGTAACACGGACAAGCAATGAGAAAAATAATAACCATAGTGGTTGTAGTTCTTCTAGCTACCGGCATATCATCAGCGCAGCAGGAATCAATTTCACTGGCTGTTGATGTGAAGGAAAAGAGTGTTTTGTCCATTTACGGCTCAAGCAATATCGTTGATTTTAAACTCTATCAGCCGGGCGCTCGTTTTATCCGGGAAAAACTCTATATCACGGCCTCCAGGCAGGACAACAAACTCTATTTGAGCGAGAACAGGCTGGAAATACCTGTGAAGGACTTTACCTCCACCAATAAAATGGCATTGAGGGATTTTTATAAGCTGATGAAGTCGGATGATTATCCGGTCCTGGAAATAGAGCTTGATCACATCCAGCTGTCCGAGCCGGCATCCGGAACAGCCGGAAATGCGGTGATTGATGTTACGATTGCAGATATTACCAGAAAGTACACTTTTCCTGTAACCGCGAATAAGAAAGGGAATAGTTTTACGTTCGACCTGCAGAAAGAGATCAGTATCCGCGATTTCCAACTAAAGCCACCCGTGCATATGCTGGGCATGCTGAAAGTGGATGAATGGATTACGATTAACCTTTACATGGTATGTGACATCCTGCCGGAGGATCTGGCTGATCTGGCCCGTTGAAATATTTGAACAGTGATCAGGAAATAGGGTGTTTTCTATGGCGTTCTCTATAAAACTGTGATCATCATAAGATAAGAACAGAACTAGGTATCGAGAAAGACATGAAGAGTCAAAATGATTCTCGGATAATTTCATTCCGATTAAACATTTGCTTAAAAAAATAGTCAAACAAGAAAAACAGGTTAAACTATGAAAAAGTCAGTACTTTTATTTTCATTTTTATCGTTCTTCGTTTTTTTTGTGTTTGCTCAGAAACCAACCAGCATTACGCATGAAATTTTTTCACTCTATGTGGAAGACAAGGTGATTAATATGCAGGAGTTGATAGGGTTCACAAATCAACAAGCTGCACAATTGAAAGAATTAGAATTGAAATATCTGCTTGATGTGCAAAAAGCAGAAACATGTTGGTTTTGTAATACAGATAAGAGGATCAGAAAGTTACAGATTTCCAGGAAAGAAACATTGCAAAAGATTCTGGTACGGGATCAATTTATCAAATACGACGCAATTGAAAATGACAGGATACGAAAAGGGGATCTTAGGGTACTGTAAAGATATAAAAGTCTCAAAACTGAGTTATAATTCATGAACGAAGCATATAAGTTTTTTACGCTTAAATAATTCTAAA
>JAENWZ010000412.1 GCA_016649795.1 Proteiniphilum sp.
CGTTTTCAGGCGTGATGAAAAATGCACTTGACGTGGCATCACGGCCTTATGGTAAAAGCAAATGGGGAGGCAAACCGGGTGCCATCATGAGCAGTTCCATGAGTGCGCTGGGTGGTGAAGGAGCCAATCTTGCACTACGACAGCCCATGGTGTTCCTGAACATCTACATGATGCAGCAGCCGGAAGCTTATGTCGGCAATAGCTGGGAGCTATTCGATGAGCAGAACAATCTGAAAAGCGACGACACCCGCACATTCCTTCAGGGATGGGTGAACGCATTTGCGGAGTGGGTATATAAGTTTTAGGTAATCAACACACTCGCTTTGAGCGAGACGTCGGGAAGCTGATTGAATAACCAAAATCAGAACCTCACGTTTAAATTTCAGGCAGAAGATAGCGCACTATCTTTTGCCTGTTTTATTTTTATGATTTTATCTCCGCAGTTTGCAGGACGATACTAACTTAATCAGAGTTTAGGCAGCTTCCACAGATCGCGGTAATTGGCTTTGATGAGTCGGTTGGCCTCCAGGTTATCAAATGTACCTGTTTCGTTATCCCAGTTGAGTGCTGATTCAACGCGGCTGGAGATATTGTCCATATGACTCAGTTTGGCCACCTCTGCGCCAGTCTTTCACCAGCTGCGGAGGTTTCTTTCCTGTCAACTCCTCCAGATCTGAGGCTCGCTGATAGAGCCATTGATCATCCACATCGCACAGTGAGATACACTCCACACCCGGATACCGGAGAAAGGTTTTCAAATTACTCCATCCCTGATTGCGGCATCCAATGAGTCCGATTTAAGATTAGAAAGAATCTTCACGGATATTTTTTTGTTTTATAAGGTATTTCCTGAAGGATTGTATATATTTGTAAACAAATAGAACTATTTCACTCCATTTTGTCATGAAAATTACGATTTTAAACAACAAAAGCAATATCTATGCAGTCACCGTTGCTTTATTCTTTGGATTGCACAATGTGAACGCACAACAAGGAGACCCCAAGCTGACTGAGGTTTGGGAGCCGGTGCCTGCCATCGTTACTCCGGCAGAGAAGGGGGAAGCGCCCTCCGATGCGATCGTCCTGTTCGACGGGAAAAATCTAGATGAGTGGGTAAACACCAAAGGTGAGAAGGCAGGCTGGATCGTGGAGAAGGGAGCAATGACCGTTGCCGGCGGTACCGGATCCATAAAAACCAGAATCTCAGGGAATCGCTGTTACTCCAGGATCACGGAAATCCGGTATCATTCAGAAATATCTGGGTACGGGATCTAAAC
>JAENWZ010000328.1 GCA_016649795.1 Proteiniphilum sp.
CCAATGTGGAGAACCTGGTGGGCTGCGGGAAGAAACAGATCGATCTGAGCCGGAGCATGGAAGCGCTGTTTCGCGATTATTTCCATCATGAGAAAGGGCAGGAACCCAATGATGAGATCATGCAATTGTTCAACGAAATAATGGCAGAAGAGGAATGATACCCATACAACTCACCCTGCAGGGGCTCTACTCCTATCAAGCAAAACAGACCATCGATTTTACCCGACTCACAGGTGCAGGACTTTTCGGTATCTTCGGTACGGTGGGCAGCGGCAAGTCCTCCATCCTAGAGGCGATCACCTTCGCCCTTTACGGCCGCACCGACAGGCTTAACCTGTCGGGTGACAACCGCAACTACAACATGATGAACCTGAAATCGAGAGAGCTGCTGATCGACTTCATCTTTGAAACAGGCAGGGAGCAGACAGCCTATCGCTCCACCGTCAGAGGGCGACGGAACAGCAAACGGTTCGAGGAAGTGAAAACGCTGGATCGTGCTGCTTACAAAAAGGTGAACAATGAGTGGCTCCCCATCGAACAGGAAGTACTGGTGGAGGCCATCGGACTGAGCTACGAGAACTTCAAGCGCACCATCATCATCCCGCAGGGTCAGTTTCAGGAGTTCCTGCAACTGGGTAACAAAGACCGCACGCAGATGTTGAAGGAGCTCTTCAACCTGGAGAAGTATGAATTTTTCTATAAGGTGGTATCGCTGGAGTCAAAAAACAACGCGCAGATGCAACACCTGGGAGGACAGTTACAGCAGCTGGGCGAGATAGACCCTGAGCAGGTGTACCTCTGTCAATCACAGCTTAAGGAGCTGGAGGAAGCGATCGGAGCGCAGAACAGGATGCTTAACGAGCATCAGCAAAAAGAAGAGCAGCTTAGGGCATTGCAGGAGCTGACACACAAAAGAAGCGAAGCAGAGAAGGAGGTAAGAGAGCTGAAGGAGCAGGAGCCCGACTATCGTGCACTCGAAAAGAGAATAGGCCGTTACGAACAGTGTCTTTACCTGTTTAAGCATCAGCTCGATCTGCTAAAGGAGAGAGGCAGAAAAAAGGAGGAGAGAGCAGCTCAGATTGAGAGTGACAAGAAGAAGCTGAAAGAGGAAGAGGCAGAGATTGAACGGATTGAGAAACGGGTGGGGGAGATAAAACCGGCTTATGAGAAACGGGATGAGTTGCAGAAAAAGGCAGCAGAGCTGGCTCTTCTGTTGCGGATGAAAACGGTGGAAGAGAGCATCGCTAAGGAGGAGATCCGTTTAAAATCAGGAGTGGACTATCTTGATCAAGCGACGAGGCAGGCAGAAAAACTAAAAACCGGGAAGCAGCAACTCGAAGGATTGATCAGAGAGCTACGCAACAATGCACCCGATCTCACCCTTCTCTCTGCCATCAGAAGCTGGCACAGTGAGAATAAAAACCTCGGCCAGCTTTTGCGCGATAGTGTGATAGAGATTGAAAAATATGCCCAACAGGAGAAGGCGCTGCTGGAGGAGAAATCTCTACTTCTCTCTGACCCGCTGTTTGAAAAGCTCTCGCACGATGCAGGGTATAGTGATTGTGAGAGGTGTCTGGATCAAGTTACCGATAAGGTCAAAGAGCAACAGTGTAAGCTGGGAGAAGAGGAGAATCATTTTCTGGTAAAAGAGCGATTAAAAAGTTATGCTCGTGAGCTGAAAGAGGGTAAGCCCTGTCCGCTCTGCGGTTCAACACACCATCCGGAGCTGTATCAAAGTGATGAACTCAGGAAACAGCTGCAGCAAATTGGGGAAGAGAAACAGGCATTGGAGCAGCAGCTCAATCATATTGCATTGCTCAGCAGGAAACTCAGTCTGCTCCAAAGCCGGCAGCAGCAGATCAGACTCAGTCAGACTGAGTGGAGCGAAAAGAGTAGCATGCTCCGGCAAAAGATCACAGACCATGCCCGACAGTTTATCTGGGAGAAATACCGTGACGAAGAGCAGCTGAACGCAGCCTTCCTGCAGGCGAAAGAGATTCAGGAGGCGCTCACGGAGCATGAGAAGGCACTCTCAAAAGTGACTTCACAGCTGGAGCAGGAGGAGATCAACAGAGAGCGATACCGTTCAGAGCTCGAGAAGATACGCACCGCACTCACGGTGCATGAGACCACGCTGACCACCCTCGGGCAGCAGCTCATGTTGATCACTCCTGAACAGTACCGGCAGACAGGTGTGAC